>JAAZOZ010000007.1 GCA_012797505.1 Smithella sp.
TCTTCGCCGAGCGGCTTTCTCGCCTCCCGGGAAGCAAAACGGCTTCCTTTCAGGACATCTTCCACCATCGCGATCAGCGCTTCCGGTTCCTGGGGCTTGAAGACAAACCGCTCCGCGCCGAGACTCAATGCAAACGCTTCATCTTTCTGCGTGTTGTAGGAGGCCGTGAAAAACACAAAGGGAATCTGCTTGATGGCATCATCTGACTTCAACTGGCGGCAGAAGGCATAGCCGTCCATCACCGGCATCAGGATGTCCGAAATAATCAGGTCCGGGTGATGCAAACGGGCCTTGGCCAGACCGTCTTCGCCGTTTTCCGCCGGAATCACTTCAAAACCATGGCCCTGCAGAAGGGATTGCAGCAGGTACCGATTGTTGCTGTCATCGTCCGCAACTAAAATGCGTGTTGCCATAACCCGCTCTTCTTCTTCAAATCTTTTGTGAACCTGTCGTGCTTCCTCCGCTGCGGAACAAGACAACAACATTTACGGGAAATCAAAAACTAGAATTTCTTGTAATGATGTCAATTAATAAGAAGCTGGTTATCCTGTCAAGCAGATTTTATGGAAGGCAACGCCCCCGGCTCGCGGGAAGCATGTGTTTTGATGCCGCCCGTTTTCCATCTTTGTCACGCAGGCCGAAAAAGGGGACTTCGGCCAAAAGAGGAAAAACAGATGAATTCCGTCCGGATGTGTGGTATGGAGCCAGCCGTGGCGGTCAAGATGATTGACCATCAAATCCATCAGCGGCAATAAAAATCCGAGAGGCGAAAAATCATGAAGATCGGCAAAATAATCCTGTTGGGGTCAATGTTTGTTCTGGCGCTGGCGGCATGGACATCCGTCTGTGCCGCGGAAGAAGTGGTCATCGGATACAGCGGCCCCCTGAGCGGCCCCGCCGCGGAATATGGTCAGGACAGTATCAACGGCATTGACATGGCCATTCGGGAAATCAATGCAGCAGGAGGCCTGTCCGTCAAAGGGGAAACCTTTACCCTCAAACTCAAGCGTCTGGATGACCGGGCAGGCATGGATCAGGCCATCATCAACGCCCGAAAATTCGTCAACCAGGACAAGGCCCCCGTGGTGTTCAACTCGCTGGCCACAACCATCGGCGCCCTGCTGAAAATCAATGAAACCAAAGGCAGTGAGTTTCTGCTGGTCGGCTACTCCAGTGTGCATACCCATCACAACCAGGGGAACAAACTGCTGATCAATCCAACGCCGGACTTTCGCTCCTATGTCGAGGCCGCATCCGACCTGGCCTGGCAAAAGGGATACCGCAACGGAACGATGGTCGTAACCCTGGGCGAATACGGGGATGCCTGGCGCAAACATTTCCGGACGGTCTGGGAGAAAAAGGGCGGTAAAATCATCGGCGATATTCCGGTCAACTATTACACGGAAACGGATTTTTCCGCACAGCTGACCTCCGCGCTGGCAACCAAACCCGATTTTCTTCTGATCGGCGGTCCTTCCGCCACCACCGCTCTGGCCGTCGAGCAGGTGCGCAGCATGGGATTCAAAGGCGGCTTTGTCCTGACGGATCAGGCCCGCATGGATTTTATCGCGGACGTTCTGAAAAACATGAAACTCATGGAAGGCATGATCGGCATCGCCAATGTCGCGGATCTTCCCTACCCCGCTTCCGCGGGTTTTGCCGGAAAGTATAAAGAAACCTACAAGAAAGCGGCAACGTGGGAATCCGCATTGAACTACAATACCATGCATGTTCTGGCCAAAGCCATGGCCGTGGCCGGCTCCGTCCGTGATCCTTATGCCATCCGGAAGGCCGTGGGCAAAGCGCTGCCCCTTCTGGGCGACAAATACCCCAGCGAACTGTTCAGCATCGATGAAAACGGGGTCATTCATTCCGCGGGCATCGTTCAGAACGTGGAGAACGGCAAGTTTCAGAAGGCCTATTACACGCTCGGTTTCCCGAAAACCAGGGCGGAGTTTGAGAAGTACAGGAAAATGAGCAAAATCCGGGAGCCGGAAAACTACCGCTGGATTCCCGTCGAATAGAGTCGGCAGGCGGTATTAGTGGAGCGACTGCAGGTAAGAGCGAAGATGGATTCCCTCTTTCTTCAGGTTGAGCTTTTCCCGGATGTGGTTGCGATGGGTCCCGATCGTACTGGCCGATGTATGGAGCATGTCGGCAATTTCTTTGGTTCTCTTGCCCTTGCGAATCAGATCGGCAACCTGAATTTCCTGGGGAGTGAGGTTATCCTGGGTCTGCTTCTGTTCCGATATGTCCAACCCATTGACGATCAGGCAGAGTCTCCCCTGATAATCCATTCGGGCATAGTTGAACAAATAGTCCCTAACCGTGCCGTCTCTGCAAACCAGACCGTATTGTTCGAAAAGCGTTTCCTGCTCGAAAGCATAACGCATTTTTTCTGACACAGCCTTTCGATCCGGCGCAGGCGTGCGGTCCATAACCGTCATCGAACTGATTTCCGTATTCGAATAACCTGTGACTTTCCCATAATTTCTGTTCCAGATCAGATATCCGCCCTGCTGATCCACAATGCAAAAGATGCCGGGAAGACTGTCGATGATGGACCGCATATAAACTTGGTCCTGGATCAAGGCTTCTTGGGCCCGCTTCCGGTCCGTGATGTCCATGATCAGAACGATGGTGTAGCGGCGGTTTTCCACCTCGATCAGCACCGCGGACGTCAGGCCCGTAATCACTTCTCCTTTTCTTTTTCGATAACGGAATTCCTGATTCAGGCACTGGCCGTCGCGCAGGAGCATCTCCCGGAATTTTTTTCGCCCCTCATCAGGCGCAATTCAAAATCCTATCTCGACGGTTGACCCGCCGATCAGTTCTTCCCTTCCAAATCCGGACTGCCGGCAAAACCGGTCGCTGATCTCGTAGATGACGCCGTCATCCAGGCTGGTCACCGCCGGGGAAGCCGGGCACAGGTGAAGCAGTGAGCGGTAGATTTGCTCCTGAGACACGGGAACCGGTCCCGGTGCACCCTGCAGGAGATTTTCCAGCTCCTGATTTCTTTTTTTGAGGGATTGGTTTTCCTTCAGGATCGAATTTATGTCCGCTTTATTCATAGTTTGATTGCGCCGGCGTTCCGGCGCCCCGCATCATTGAGGCCTGAAAAATGTCATTTCGAGGAGCGCGAGCGACGCCTGATGTCATTTCGAAAGAGCGAAGCGACTGAGAAATCTAAA
>JAAZOZ010000105.1 GCA_012797505.1 Smithella sp.
ATTTGCAAAAACTGGGTATCCCTGACGCGCGGGGAAATGGGTCTTTCCGGGATTCCACCCCTCCGGGACTTTTCTCTTTTCGGCCTGTTTCCCGTTGTCTTTTCGGGCGGCGCGAAAGTGCCTTATTATTACGTCATGTTGAGTATCTTTTTTATAACACTGCTCTTTATCTATTTTCAAACAAGCTCCAGGGTTGGCCTGGCCTTTAAGGCCATGCGCGAAGAGCAGGATGCCGCCGCCAGCCTGGGGGTAAACATCACGCGGTATAAACTGATCGCTTTTTTAACGGGTTCCTTTTTTGCCGGAGTGACGGGCGCTTTTTACGCGCATTACGTGTCCATTCTGGCGCCGGATGCCGTTTTCGGAATGGGGGAAATGGTGGAAATCGTCGCGATCACGCTGATCGGGGGAATCGGCACGTTTTTCGGTCCGATTCTCGGCGCCTTTGTTCTGGTCATCGGACTGGAAGCCCTTCGGGGATTGGCGGACTACAGACTCATGATCTACGGCGCCGTCATGGTGATCCTGATTATTGTCATGCCCAACGGTCTTTTGGCCGGGTTCAACCATTTGTTGGAAAAGGCGCGAAACTTTGGAATGTTTCGCAAGGCCCGAAATTAACGGGTTCACCGTTTTAAATGTATCCATTGAGGATGAATATGCCAACCGTCAAAGTGAATGGTATCAATTTGTATTATGAAGTGTCCGGCCAGGGCCATCCCCTGATTCTGATCATGGGACTCCGTCGCAATATCTCCTGGTGGTATCGGCAGATGCCGGAGCTGTCGCGGCATTTCACGGTGATCGCTTTCGACAACCGGGGCGCGGGACGTTCGGATAAACCGGTGATGGAATATTCCATCGGTCTGTTTGCGGATGATACGGCAGGCTTGATGAACGCGCTGGATATAAAGAATGCCCATGTCCTGGGCATCTCCATGGGGGGGTATATCGCCCAGGAACTCGCCATCCGACATCCGGAGATGGTGCGCAGCCTGATCCTGGGCTGTACGAGCCCCGGCGGGAACCGGGCGGTCATCATGAGCGAAGAACGCATGAAAAAATTCACGGCCAACGAGGGACTGACGCCCGAGGAAATTCTCCGCAAAGACATGGACATTTATTTTTCCGACGATTTCATCGCCAATCAGCCGGACCAAGTGAAGGAATTCATCGAAATCTCCCTTCGGTATTATCAGCCCCCCGACGCTTTTTTACGCCAGTTCGCGGCCTGTCAAAAACACGACACGGTTGATCGCCTTCATAAAATAAGCGTTCCGGTTCTCATTACGGCCGGAGACGATGATCCCCTGGTGCCGTCGGTAAACTCAACGATTCTGAAGGAGCTGATTGGGGATGCCGAGTTGCTTTTATATCCCGGGCGTCGCCATTGTTTCTTCATGGAAGAGAGTAAAATGTTCAACAGTATAGCCGTGCAATTCTTCAACGCGGCCGAAAAGGCGTGACGCCGAAAATTTCTTTTTACAGGGAATACCATTTATGAAATGGCGGGAATTGTATCATCAAAAGCTGACCACGGCCGAAGAAGCCGTTAAAAGAATCAAATCCGGCGACCGTGTCGTCGTGGGGCACGCCTGTGGATCTCCGGAAACGCTGATCAGGGCCATGATTGCCAATAAAGAATCCTACCGGGATGTGGAAATCGCTCATATGGTGGCCATGGGGCCGTCTGAATACTGCCTTCCGGAAAACGAACCTTACTTCGTTCACAACTCATTTTTTGCCGGGAATACGACTCGAAAGGCGATTCATGAGGGCCGGGCCGGATTCACGCCCTGCCATTTCAGCCAGATTCCCCGTTTATTCAAGCAGAAAATTCTGCCGGTCGATGTGGTCCTTTGCATGCTTTCCCCGCCGGACGAGCATGGATTTTGTTCTTTCGGCATTTCCGTCGATTACACCAAGCCCGCCGCTGAAACGGCAAAACTGGTGATCGCCGAGGTTTCTCCTCACATGCCGAGAACCCTGGGAAACTCTTTTATTCACGTTTCAAAGATCGACTGCATCGTGGAGTGCGACGCTCACCCCATCAAAATTCCCACTTCAAAGATCACCTCGGAAGATGAAACCATCGGACAGTACTGCGCGGACTTGATCCACGACGGGGATTGCCTGCAGCTTGGCATCGGCGCCCTTCCGGATGCCGTTCTGGCCTGCCTGAAACACAAAAAACATCTGGGAATACACACGGAGATGTTTTCGGACGGCGTCGTGGATCTGTTTCATGAATCGGTAATTGATTGTTCTGAAAAAAATTTTCATCCCGGAAAAATGGTGGCCACCTTTTTCATGGGCACGGAAAAGCTTTACCAATTTGTCCATAACAACCCCATCGTCGAAATGTTCAGCGTGGACTTCACCAACAATCCGTCGATCATTGCCCAAAATAACAACATGGTATCCATCAACTCCGCGCTGGAGGTTGATCTCATGGGACAGGTTGTCGCGGATACCATCGGCTTTGCGCAATACAGCGGGGCCGGCGGTCAGCCGGATTTTGTAAGAGGCACAGCGTGGTCGAACGGGGGAAGGTCCATTATTGCCCTGCATTCGACGGCGGTCAACGGAACCGTATCCAGAATTCGTGCCCTCATTACACAAGGCGCCGCGGTAACAACCGATCGCACCGACGTGTACTATGTTGTTACGGAATACGGCGTTGCAAATCTAATGGGAAAAACCATCGAGGCAAGAGCAAAAGAACTTATTGCTATTGCCCATCCGGACTTCAGAGCGGATTTGAAAAGA
Source organism: Smithella sp. (assembly GCA_012797505.1). Taxonomy (GTDB): domain Bacteria; phylum Desulfobacterota; class Syntrophia; order Syntrophales; family Smithellaceae; genus UBA8904. The sequence continues at coordinate 2,770 of JAAZOZ010000105.1, forward strand.
GATTTCAATCGGATGTATCGTAAATAGAAAGATTTTTTGGAGGAAGAAATCATGGCCTTGAAGACGCCCGAGCAGTATGAAGACAGTTTGAGAAAGATGAACTTTAAGATCTACCTCATGGGGGAGCTCGTGAAGAACTGGGTGGACCATCCCATCATTCGTCCGTCCATGAACTCCGTCAAAATGACCTATGCGCTGGCCCAGAAGCCGGAATATGAAGACTTGATGACGGCCAAATCCCATCTAACCGGGAATAAAATCAACCGTTTC
>JAAZOZ010000106.1 GCA_012797505.1 Smithella sp.
CTCGTAAAAAGTAACCCAACACCGTCACCCCGGCGAAAGCCGTGGTCCAGAACCCCTTGTAATTACTGGATACCGGCCTTCGCCGGTATGACGAAAAGAGCGCGAAAATGACTTTTTACGAAGTTGTCATTGTTGCTTCCCCTACGTAAAAAAGGGACTTGCTTTTTTTACATAGAGGTATGACGAAAAGAGCGCGAAAATGACTTTTTACGAAGTTGTCAATCATGATGTTTCGAAAAAACACCTCCGGAAAGGATGTGTTTTCCTTATTCGTTGATCACTTTCTTAAATCGACGATGAAACCACCACCAGTGGGCGGGGTATTGCCGGATGAAGTCCTCCGTAATCTTGCTCAAGGCGGCCAGATTCAGAAGGACATCCCGGTTGCTGTCGCCCTCGCGTTTCAGAGGGAAAGGTTTGTCAATGATGATCCGGTGATGATTATTCTTCTCCCGCACGATGAAAACGGGAAGAATATTTGCGTCTGTTCTCATCGCCATGCTGACCGGCCCGCGGGAAGTCGGTGTTTCCCACCCGAAAAAATCCACCGGAAGTCCTGCGTCCGTCGGGGGGCTTTGGTCGATCTGAAGAAACAACAGTCCCCCTTTTTTAAGCCAGGACATGGATTTGCCCACGCAGGCATGCCGCGGCCGGTCGGAAATCGGCTCGATCCCCGTGCTTCTCATCATCAGCGGGATGACGGGATTGAACAGCCGGTTGTGCATCTCGCTATAGAGAACGGCAATGGGGTAGCCCTCCATCCCCAGTTTCATGCAAAGAATGGGAAAATTCCCCAGGTGAGCGCTCAGAAGAACAATCCCTTTTTTCTGAGCGACAAGGCGATCGAGATGTTCTTGGCCGACAAGCGTCACCCGTTTACTCATAATGGCCGACGGCGTTGCAAAATATTTTATTGCTTCCAGCATGTCCTTACAGAAATTCCGCCAAAATGTTTTTAGAATTCTTCTCCGCTCTTGTTCCGGCTTTTCAGGAAACGCCCGTTTTAAGTTGGAAAGACCGATAGCCGTCCTTTCCTTCATCAGGTAAAAAAGAAGCCGCCCGATTCCATCCCCCAAACCGCAAATTACCGGAAAGGGAGTGATCCTGAAAATCCACTTGGCGATTTTGACGAAGGTTTGACCGTTCATGATTTTTCCATCCGGCGCAGGGCGCCGCGGGATATTTTACCGGTTGATGTTTTGGGCAAATCATCCCTGAATTCGACCATTCGCGGACATTTAAAGGGAGACAGATTCAATCGGCAGAATTTAAGAATTTCTTCTTTTGTGATTTCGGAAGAAGGAACGATGACGGCTTTAACAATCGTTCCCCGCCCGGGGTCTGGCAAGCCGACCACGGCCACATCCTTGACCTTCGGATGTCGCCGGATCACGTCCTCCACCTCACCGGGGAAAACATTCAGACCGCCCGTGATGATCATATCATCCGTGCGCCCCAGGAGATAAAGATAACCTTCTTCATCCAGGCAGCCCACGTCGCCGGTATGGAGCCAACCGTCTTTTATCCGCTCTTTCGTTGCTGCTTCGTTGCGGTAATAGCTCTTCATGACGGCTGCCCCCTTCACGACGATTTCACCATGTCTCTTCGGCGGCAGAGGATTTCCTTTGGCATCGACGATCCGAACATCCATAAAATGGACGGGGCGACCGATGCTTTGCATTTTCCGCACGGCGTCCCGGGGTGGTGTTCCGATGACAACGCCTGAAGTTTCCGTCAAACCATACCCCTGAACAACCGCCGTATGCGGAAATGCCTGTGACATCTCACGCATAAAATCCACGGGGGTTTCCATTCCCATGACGGCCAGAATACGTAAACGGCTCGTATCGAATTTCCTGATTTTTGCTTCGTGGATAAGAAGCCGATAGAGGGGGACAACCCCCCAAATGAGGGTAACCTTATTTTCCTGAATGGACTGCAAGGCGCCCCTTCTTTCCGTCATCAGATCAAGGAAGACCAGTGTTGTTCCGTGTTCAATCAATTCTTGAATGGCTATCGGTCCCGACACGTGCGACATGGGCAGGAGCAGTCCGTACACTTCTTCAGAAGAAGTGGCATAAATCTCCTGCACGACACGCGGAAAACAACTCAGATTTTCATGGGTCAGAACGGCCAATTTGGGCTGTCCGGTGCTTCCCGATGTGTAAAGATAGGTTGCTTCGTCACCGGCTGATCGATCCACTCCCCAATCATCATCCGGTGGATGAAGAATTTCCCCTTTGCATTTAATCTGTTCCTTTTCCACCGTAACCATCGGCTGCTTGATATCCGCAATGCTTTCGGCCGACGGCAAGGTAACAAGCAGGCGGGCATCGGCAAAGCGGAGGATTGCATCGACATCTTTTGGCGGAAGTTTCATATCGAGAGGAACGGTTACCCCTCCCGCCTTTTGAACGGCAAGGTACGCGACCACAAATTCAGGCGAATTGGGAAGCAGAATCCCAACTTTATCGTTACATTTTACACCCTGTCCGGCAAGAACATGGGCCAGGCGGTTTGCCCGCTGATTCAGCGTCAGAAAATCCAATTGCTCACTCTTGGCAACGACAGCGATCTTACGGGGATGAGTTTTTATTCTTTCATTCAACAATCGGCCAGAATTCAACCTCATCTTTGAGTTCCTTCCATTTTTCGTTTGTGTTGTATATCATCAAAATTTTTGAATAAAGAGAAATACAAACATGATTTTTTTCGGCAGCGCTATAACCCATCTTCGCCATTTCAGCAAGCCCAAAATTAAATCATCCGCCTGCTCAGACCCTGTCTCGGCCCGGCTTCGCGGAGCATCCATTCCGATGATGAACAAATCGCCACAACAGTTACAGCGCATTCCCTTAAGCCGGGAAGCGCTGTAAATGCGTTTTGCCCCTCGCCTCCGTTTTCAACAAAAACACAACGGCAAAACCATGGACCGGATCCTCGACAACCCCCCGCTCCTATGTTCAGCCCGTCCAAAGGAAGCTCTTGTCAATATCGATCATTATCCATCCATTCCAACAATCTCTGTCGCGGCTTGAAATCACCGATTCCAGGTTTCCATCATTGACAGGCGGCGGCGAATTATCTATATTGCGGCGCGTTCAAACCGGCGCACGCCGGACCGATTGCGACAACGACGGCCCGAGCGACCGCCGGTCTTCGCCAAACCCGACGGCCGCCCGGAGGAATATTTGAAACGCGACATTGCCATCGACTACCTGCGCAGCGGCGTCACCCTGCTGGTCGTCGCCCATCACGCCTCTCTGGCTTACAACACGGTCAGTTTCTATGACGCCGACGATTACCTGAAATCTTCGACCCCCGTAGTCGATGCCGTTCGCTGGATGCCGCTGGATTTCTTCGTGGGCTGGAACGACATGTTCTTCATGTGCTTGATGTTCCTGATCTCCGGGCTCTTCATTATCCCGTCCCTGAACCGGAAAGGCGCGGGCCGCTTCATGACCGACCGGGCCAAGCGCTTGGGCATCCCTTTTATCGTCTCCGTTTTCCTGCTGGCCCCGCTGGCCTACTATGCGTCATGGCTTTTAGGCAGCGCCGCCGGTGAGGGCGGCTATCTGTCCGGTTTTTTCACGAACAACGGCTGGGCGAGCGGGCCTGCCTGGTTTATCTGGGTCCTGCTGGCCTATGGCGCCGTCGTCGCATTGGTTTATCGGCTCGCCCCGGGGCTCATGAAAAAGTTGTCCTGGACGGCCTCCTCCCCCCGGAATCTGGTCATGATTTTTCTTCTGGCGAGCCTCGCGTCGACGATTCCGCTGCGACTGTTTGTCGCACCCGGCTACTGGGCGCATATCGCCGGCCCCCTGTATTTTCATGCCTGGCGATTCCTTTTGTACTTCGTCTGGTTTCTGCTGGGCGTCGCTCTGGGAAGCGCAGAGCCGGACCGGTCCCTTTCGCGGGAAAATCTCAAGCCGTGGCCGCTGTGGCTGCTCCTGGGCGGCATAACCTATCTGTTCCATGGCGTGTTCGAAACTCAAGGGGCCGGCCGGGCGATCATTCCGGGATGGCTTTCGGCCATGATTCTCACCACCCTCTATGGTCTGTGCTGCACATTCACGGGGCTTGCCGCCCTGGGCCTTGCCCGGCGATTCTTCCATACCGCCCGTCCCGCGGCGGACAGTTTGACCGCCAACGCCTACGGCATTTATGTCTTTCATTATGTCTTTGTGATCTGGATGCAATTTCTGCTGCTGGGGCAGCCGTTCCCGGCATGGATTAAATTTTTGATCGTTTTTATAACGGCTCTGGCGGCAAGCTGGTTATTGACGGCTCTTTTGCGAAAGACCCCGGCCGGCCAAATCCTGTGACGCAAAAATCCGCCGTCTCCGCCGCCGGGCCCCATACGCGTCCGGTGACCGTCATGACCATCCCCAGCGCAAAGGCCGCCACGAACGTGCCCTTGATGTTGCCCAGCCCGCCGACGAGAACAACGACAACGCTGATCAGCAGAACCATCGATCCCGTGTAGGGATGCACAGGGGTGATCGGCGATCATTTCTTTGACGATGGCATAAATCCGGCTGCTCAATCTTTCCTTGATGTTTGCAAGAGTAAGACGCCGCTTTTCAGTCGCAACAATTGACGGCCTCGTAAAAAGCTGCGCAGGCAAGGCGCTCAAATCTTGACGGCTTCGTAAAAAGCCACCGCTGTCACCGTGAGCCCGTCGAAGGGCGAGCGTAAGCGCCCGATATCGCGTCATGCTTCGACAGGCTCCGCATGACAAAAGAGAGGAAAAGGACTTTTTACGAGGCCGTCAACAATTAAAATATGAGGTTATATAGATTTATGGCGGGCGCAATCGAAGAACGATTGAGTCAACGGCACGGTAGTAGAATCAAACAGGTATTCAATCTCTCGTCCATCCTCGAATTTTCGGTTGAAGAAAAGCTTAAAGAGTGGAATAATCGCAGCCGTTACGGAGAGTTTAAACTTTGTCATTTCGAGGAGCGTTGGCGACGAGAAATCTTAACGCTTGTGAAGAGGGATAGATTTCTCCCTTCGGTCGAAATGACCAAAACGGCAGCGCTTCAAAGCTCTCGTCATGGTCAGGCGGTTTTACCGGGCCGGACCGATGAGTTTTATTTCCTTAAATCGAAGCATGAGATACATATCCAGGTTCATGGATATGAACGACCCTTTCAATCCATTCCGAGGAGGTTAGTATGGCAGGCATAACGTACAAAGGGCTGATGGTCAGAGAGATCGCCGAAAACCAGTTTGCAAGAGCCGTTGAAGAATTATCCACCGACCAACTCCCGGCGGGAGACGTTCTGGTCAAGGTGCTGTTTTCATCGCTGAATTACAAGGATATGCTTTCCGCCTACGGCAACCGGGGCGTGACGAAAAAATATCCCCACACCCCCGGCATCGATGCGGCGGGCATCGTCGAAGAAAGCAGTTCGCCCGACTTCAAAGCCGGCGACGAAGTCATCGTCACCAGCTACGACCTGGGCATGAACACATCCGGCGGTCTGGGCCAGTACATCCGGGTTCCGTCGGCCTGGGTGGTCAGAAAGCCGGCAAGCCTGTCGTTTCGCGAAAGCATGATTTTCGGGACGGCGGGATTCACGGCCGCGCTTTCGATTCTTCGCCTGGTGGAATTCGGGATGGACCCGGCCGATGAGATTCTGGTCACGGGCGCAAGCGGCGGCGTGGGCAGCATTGCGGTTTCCATTCTTTCTCATGCCGGTTACAACGTGACGGCGCTCAACAGCCTTCAGGACGAAAGCGCGTTTCTGAAGAAAATCGGCGCCAAGCAGGTCATCGAGCCCGCCGAGCTGGTCGATGCCAGCGGACGGCCGCTGCTGAAAGAGCGCTGGACCAAATGCGTCGATACACTGGGCGGCGATGTCCTTTCGTCGGCTGTCCGGTCCATCAAAGGATACGGCGCCATCACCTGCTGCGGCAACGTCATTTCGCCGGATCTCAAGCTGACGGTCTTTCCGTTCATTCTGCGCGGCGTGACGCTCTACGGCATCGACTCGCAGAACTGCCCCATGCCCCGGCGTCAGAAGGCCTGGGACATGATCGCCGACCGGTGGAAATTCCCCTGGCTCGCAACGCTGTCTTCGGAAGTCCCCCTGGGCGGCGTAACCGGCGTCATGGATGAAATCAAAGCCGGACGCCATCGCGGCAGAACCGTGGTCAATCTGTGGGAGTGACTGGATAAAAAATACCCTGCTGATAATACTGAACACCGGGAGGAATATGGGGGGCATGAATGGCCGCCCCCCTGCCTGAAAGATTTCTGCCTATTCATCAATTTTGGCCAGTTTTTTGGCCATTTTGATTTTCTGGGGAAGATTCCCCAACCGCTGGTACATCACCCGCTGGCTTTGCGGCGGGCCGGCGCCGTGCATGCTCTCCACGAGACAGGTTCCACCCGTCATGTTTTCAATGAGACGCAAAACCTTCATCCTTGTCTCGGCCGGAACGCCGTTCACGCCGGCCAGGTATTTCTCCACATACTTGCCGATCTCCGGACTCCGCAGGTCCCGGTCAAAAGGCATGGTTGCCATGATGCCCCCGGCCACATCATGCGCCAGGCGGGAAATCTCGTAAATGTGACGCGTGATGTTGTGCTTCGTACAGTTGGCCAGAAGAGGATCAGGATAATAGGCGCCGCTGGGGGTTCTGGATCCCATGGCCGAACAGGCCACGGAACCCGAATACACCGATTCGGCCAGATGCATCATCTCCGTGATCTTGTCCTTTACATGGGAGGCGCCGGACGTCCCCTGGCACTGGGCCGCCAGAGCCGTAGCCCCGACGATGACATCCGATACCCCGCCCTTGCAACCCCCGTAGTTCTGGCGATGCATCGTGGCGAACCTCTCCACCAATAGACCCGTAAAATCAATCTCTCCGCACATGAATACCCGCTCCCACGGAACGAAGACATCCTCGAAAACAATGAGGGCCTCTCCACCGACCACACCGTAATCCTTGTTCCCTGCGTCGATCCCCGTCTCGAACTTCCGCTCCTCGTTCGATTGGCGGCCGAAAATCAGAGTGATCCCCGGCGATTTCAGGGGAATGGCCGCACACACCGCATACGCCTCGTCTCCTTTGGTCATGTTCTGCGTGGGCATGATGAGAATCTCGTGGCTGTTCACTCCTCCCGTCATATGCGCCTTGGCTCCCCGAATCACAATCCCGTCGGACCGCTTCTCCGTCACATGCGTGAAGAGATCCGGATCACTCTGATCACTGGGACGTTTGGACCGGTCCCCTTTGGGATCCGTCATCCCCCCCACCACCATCAGGTTCTCCTCCTGAACGTATCGAAGAAAATCGCAAAAACGGGAAAAGTAATTCGTCCCATAAACCGCATCGATGTCGTACGTGGTCATGTACGTCGCATTCAGGGCGTCGAATCCCACGCACCGCTGGTAGCAGCTTCCCGTCTCATGGGAAATGAGACGCAGCATCTGGACTTTCTTGATGAGATCGTCCACGGACTGATGGATGTGCGTGAAACGGCTGATCTTCTTGCCCGTCAAATGACTTATGGCCGTCAAAAGATCCTCCGATTCCGGCAGAAGGGCCAACTCATATGTCTTGGCCGCGGCGTTGATGTGAGGAATGAAACCCGGGTGTGCCGTGATATCCTCCACACGCTCCCCATTGTAATACACGTTCAGGTGCTGGCGCTTCAAACTGTCGATGTAATCCTGCCTGGTCTTGATCATGTTCCCTCCTTGTCGATGATACTACCGGCAACAGACCCGGGACTCTTCCGGTCGCTGTCCACCAGGATAAAAAAACCATAATCGGCCTGGTTGTAATGTTTCAAGGGGCAGACGCTGTGACAGCCGCAAATGAGGAGCATCCCGTCCGGTCGGGGGAAATCGGCAGCTACCCAGGTTACGGCGTCACCCGCCCGAGTCTTGATTTCCTCCCAGTAGGCCACGCGGTCGTATTTGGGGTTACAGCCTCCACAGAACTTGACGATCACGGTCTTCCCTTCAGTCTTCATATTCCATGCAATGAGATAGCAGCCCATGGCCGCTTCCTGTCACGCCCCGGCAAGCCAGAACGGATCGCCCCACTCGTAGGGAAGCGAGACGATGGCGCCGGGCGTGGCGATCTCGCGAGCGCCGCCCAGAGCATCCTTCAGGATCGCTGTCTGGTTCTCCCGGTCAAACGGCTTGCCCGAGGTATGACCGAGCGGGTAGTTGACGAAGAAGGTCCGCGGCGGCTTGACGAGCGTCGTCAGGTCGTAGGCCGAGGACAGAGATACGGTCGGGATGCCTTTCTCTTC
>JAAZOZ010000107.1 GCA_012797505.1 Smithella sp.
AGAGTACTTTGACGAAAGCCGAAGACTCTTTTTACAGGATAAACTTTTGGCGCGGCTTCCGGCACGGTGGGCAGCAGACAAATAGACAGCAAAATAACTATAAAAATTAAGCGTTTCATAAAACCTCTCATAGTTGATTCACACACACGAATCTGGTTTTAATTTGCCGGTCAGCAAAAAAACAGGATGCATATATTTAACTATTTACAACGGTTTTTCCCCTCCAGGCAGATGGTAATGGTTGTGCCTGCTACGTCAAAATCCGCCTGGTTCATGGTGGGCATGCTGTCGAGAACCTCAGTTATTAGGTTGCTAAAAGGGACATCGCCTTTGTATGTTAAAACCACATCATACTTAGAAGAAGATTTTTCTCTTTCGTTTAGTTTGCTGTTCAAGCCTTTAATTTTTAACAGATTATTGGAAAATGAAGTTATCATTCTGCCACCCAGCCCATCTGCCGAGCTTAACAATAATACTCGATATTCCTTGCCGGATACCTCGCGCTGCCTGTTGTAGTCCTTGATGGAACTGCCGATGGTTTTCCCTACAAAATGGGCCAGTTTTTTAGCCAGCGTCACACGGCAATCATCAGGGCTTGTTCCGCGCGCGCTTTCATTATGAGTTGCCGCTGTCAGATTAGTGCTATCGTCCACAGAATAGGCAGATATGGTTACATCGCCGTCACATTGATTGTTTCCCAGATCACGCATGATGGCATTGCCCATCATGAAATACTCGGCGCCTTCTTTTCCAGCCTGTTGAACATGTTTGCCAAGTTCTGAGCCGTCGGCCAGATCGGCAAGGGTTACAGATTTATTCGGAAAATATTTACTGCGAAATACGGCGCTGTTCATAACATTTAAATCATATTGCTGTGCCATGTTGAGCAGTGCATTATAAGTGGCGTTGCTCTTGGCCGGTCCCACATTGCGCGGCTGGTACTCCACCAGTTTCTTAAAATTGACGACATCTTTCTGCTGGTCGAATGATTTTGCTTCCAGGCTGGCGGATTCGGATGATTTATCAGAATAATCGGCGGAGCTTTGCGAGCGCTGTGCGCCGGATGCCGCTACCTGGCCGCTGGCGTGTCCCCCCACCGAATATCCGTGTCCGCTGGCATGAGCCCCATATCGAGCTTTGGCTGCATAACTAGCCGAACTGGCGCTTGATTCCCGGGCGGCCGCCTTCGTTTCAGAAGACGCGCTGGAGGCCGCGGAAAGACTGGCTTCGGCAGTTGCTGTTTTATCGTGGGAATATTCTACCACTTCCTTGAGTGGTTTTTGCATATCGGTGGGTGTGGTATGGTATTCATCCATCAACACCAATATTTTGGACGTGCGATCCGTCGATGGGGCAATCCCCTCTGTTTGCAACAATCGCCGGAACTCCAGATCATCAACTTTCAAGGTTATCTTTAAAACATAATTATCTCCATCTTTGTCTGCCTTGCGACTGATAATTTTGCTGTCGTCGATCTGCGTCAGGATATTTTCAATTGCTTCCTTCACCTTGGGATCATTGGCCGCAGTAGGTCCGATGAATTTTCTGATGGCTGCATTAATAGCGCTGCGTTTGGCGTTCTTGGTTGCCGCCATGCGCGTTGACGAAATGTTGTCCGGATTGATCGGAGCCGTGCCTTCGCCCTGAAATTCATGCATTTCCGCAAAAACGATCAGCGGCGTTAAAAAACACAGGCACAGGATAGCAGGCAGAATCAGTTTGCTTTTCATAATTTATTTTTTCCCCCCTTATGATGATAATTTATACGCAAAGATCAGTTTGTTCGTAGCTCCAAGATATAGTCCACGGCCTTGTTGTTCGGACAAACTGCAGTAATCACAATTTCTTGCTGGCCTTCAAGAGCAATGGTTGTCCAATCCAAATAGGGAGCCGCCATCAGGCCATCCTTATCCAACCAGCGCATCCGGTAATTGACGATGTTGCGTCGTCCGCGATCGTTATAAATTTTGAAATCCACTCTCATGACACCTTTTATAAAAGCAGTGCGCGCGCCCCGCACAACAATGCTGTCCGCCGTGCTGGATAACTTGCTGGAGGGCACGGCAAAAAACTCCGAGAGAGTCATGGTTCGTTC
>JAAZOZ010000008.1 GCA_012797505.1 Smithella sp.
CGCCACCATGAAACGGATGGGAACAAAAATCAGCAGGCTGATGAGCTGAACCATGATGACGATGATGATCAGGGTGACCACATCCGGACGATAAATGAAAAAAAGCATGAATCCCGTAAAACCGGCAACCACCACCACGGCAACGGAATAGCTGATTTGGAAGACACGGGTGTCGGGCGTGATGGAAAAGATAAGAACCACCAGTGCCACAACGATGACGATCCGGTAGGCCAGAAGATAATAAAATGGGCGGACCGGACCCATTGCAATATAGTCGGGCACGGCGAAAAGCAGAAGCAAGGCCACCCAGACGATCAGCGCCCACCGCAATTGCTGGATGACAACGGGCTGAACATGACTTTGAAAATCCCGTTCCATCCACGGATCCGAAAACTCACACATCCATCGTCTGATGCGGTGCGCGCCGGCGGGTGCGTTCATATCAAACCGCCTCAATAAAGATTAACGGCCGGTAACTTAAATTTCTTTGCGGGTATATTATCCGCCAGGCGCTTTTGTGTCCACAAATTTTTGTCCAGTTGACGGAATGGGTGATTTTCACCTCCATTTCTAAAAACGGCGCAGGGCGAAAGAAAATAAATCGGTTTCCAGGCCGAAGGGTCGGCCTGCCCTGTCAGCTCCTGCGGCTTCGGGTCATCAGGACGATGCCGGCCACGGCCGCAATCAGACAAAGCCCTATATACAGAGCAAATGCCAGAGAATAGCTTTTCGTCCAGTCGTAAATAAATCCGGAAAGCGGCACGCCCACCGCCGTCCCCAGCGTCGTGAAGATGTTGAGCAAACCGTAGATCACCGCGAAATGCTTCTGCCCCAGGACTTTCGCCGTCATGAGCGGCGGCAGGACGGTGCGCACCGCAATGGAAAAGCCGAAAAGGACGCTGAAAACAACCGCCACCCAAAGAAATTGCGCCCCGTACAGCAGGAGGATGGCAACAATCAGTCCGGCCATGCAGACCAGATAGCTTTTCAGAAGGCCCAGCCGGTCGGCCAGGCTGCCCGCCAGCACCTTGCCGACAATCAGCATGGCCATATGCAGGGACATCAGCGCCGTGGCCGTCGTGGAAGAAAATCCGATGTCCGTGAGATAGGGCACGATGTGGTGCAGGACACCCATGTTGGCGACGGCAATGAGCAGGATGGTCGCGGCCAGAAGCCAGAAGGCGCCGCCGCGGATCGCCGTGGACGCCGTCACCCCCTCCTGTTCACCGGTCGTCTGGCGCGCCAGCGCCGCCTCACCTCCATACGGCAGCAGGCCTTTGTCGGCCGGCTTCGCACGAACAATAAAAATTGCCGTCGGGATGGACAGGACGCCGATGATCAGGCCGAACGTAAGATAAGCAGCCTGCCAGCCGTGGTGCAGGATGATCCAGTTGGCCAGGGGGTTAAAGATCATTCCGCCGACGCCTGTGGCGGCAAAGACGATCCCCATTGCCAGTCCCCGTCGATCGATGAACCAGTTGGTGATCATCATGGAGACGGGGATAATGTGCGATCCCGCGCTGCCGACCCCTAGAAACACGGCCAAAACATAAAATTGCGTAAGCGTACGGCACTGCGAAAAGAGCGCGAAACTCGCGGCCATGATCGTGGTGGAGATTGTCATGACGACGCGAATGTCATAGCGTTCCAGGAGTTTGCCCATCACCGGCGCCATGACCATCATCGCCAACGCCGCAATGGTGAAATACAGGGTGAATCCGCCCCGCGTGAAGCCCATGGATTCGGAAACGGGCTTAACGAACACTCCCATGGAATTCATGATAATTCCAATGCCGGCAAAATTGAGAAAAAAAGCACCGACGACAATCCACCATCCATAGAAAATCTTCTGCTGTGATTGCATTGGACCGTTCCTCTTCATCGTTATTGTTGTTCGTCTGTTATTGAATAGAACCTCCTTGCGGGCAGAATACTCTTTCACCCGCATGATTTTCTATCTCCCGGCTGCCTGATTTTTCCGACAAAGCCGCTTGATGCAACATCATTTACTGAAAGACAGATCCAAAATGATGTCGACGACCTCCA
>JAAZOZ010000108.1 GCA_012797505.1 Smithella sp.
GGAAATAGCGTAGATGCTCAGACCCGGTTCCGGATTATGGCCGTCTATGGAGGCGATATTGATGATTTTGCCGCCGCCCTGCTTGACCATAAGGTTGGCCGCCGCCTGGCTGATAAAATAAGCGCCTTTCAGGTTGATATCCATCAGTTTGTCCCAAAGGCGTTCGTCACATTCGAGGACGGAACCTTTTGCGGGACTGGCGCCGGCATTGTTGACGAGAATGTCAATCCGGCCGTATTTAGCGATGACCGCATCAATCATTTTTTTAATTTCTTCCGATTTGCCCAGATGAGCAGGCAGTGGATAGGCTTCGCCGCCGAAGGCTTTGATTTCGTTGGCCGTCGCTTCCAGATCCTGTGCCTTGCGGCTGGTCACAACAACTTTGGCTCCGGCCTTGGCGAAAGCAAACGCGATGGCCTGACCGATGCCGCGGCCGCCGCCGGTAATAACCGCCACTTTATCTTTTAATGAAAACCGTGATATGTCGAACATATTTTAATTCTCCTTGATGGATATAACGCCACCTCTTTTGTTGGCGAGGGGGCGAATAATGTCTATTACAATATTGTTTTTCTTACCAGTAAAATCATAAAGCGTCTCTACCTCAACTGCTGATCCCCGCCAGACGTTTAATGAGTTTTTTTCTGTCCTTGATATCATACTGGGACGTTATGGCAATCTGCTCCATGATGGGCGATCCGCCGCCGTGGTAGTTTCCATAGTTCATGACACCGGCCATCGTGCCGATCGTATAGTCGCCCAGCGTCATCCAGAACTTGATTTGATCTTTCACCGGAACCTTGGGATTCCGGTTAAGATACTTTTCCAGGACCGCCTTCAGGTCGGGATGCGTGAGGTCGCCCTCATAGGGGAAGGTGGACGGTATGCCGCCGGCGATGCGGCAGATAAGCTCCTGCTCATGGAAGACAGCTTCTCCCGTCAGGCAACGGCCGACGTTGCAGTAGATGGAATTGGGGATGTAGCTTCCTGGACCGTAGGGACACATGCCGAGGCCGGGAATGATGACCTCGGGCTTGCCCATACTGGAGGCCGTATATCCTGCGGCATAACCCAGTTCAGACACCTTGATGATCTCCGCCAGCATCTCTTTCACATGAGGCGTCTTCTCGATGCCGTTGTACTCCGCCGCCAGAGCTGCCAGGCCGAGGAAAACATCTCCGATGGCGGGCTTGCATCCCGAATAGCTGTGGCGATGAAACAGGGCGAACAGCAGCGCGCACATACCGCCGTGATCGTTTTCACCGCAAAGGAAGACGCGTTCCCAGGGAACGAAACAATCCTCAAAAATGATGTAGGAATCGGAGTAGCCGATGTTCATGCCGCGCATGAAGTGTTTCCGCTTGTATTGACTGTGGATGGAGACGACCTGTTTGACTCCTTCATAATCGGAGGGAACAGCAAAGGACACGGCGTAATCTTTTTCATCGGGCCCTAGGGCGCGTGTGGGCACCACCATGATTTCATCGGAGATCGACGCCTCGGAGATGTGGAGCTTGCAGCCCCGGACGACGATGCCGTCACTCTTCTTCTCAACGACGTGGACGTACATATCC
>JAAZOZ010000109.1 GCA_012797505.1 Smithella sp.
AGGAGAACTTTATTATGGTTTTCGCAAAAGTTCCCGGAAAAAATTGAACGAAGAAAAAATAGAGAAATTTATCAATATATTTCATGTGGAAATAATTTCAGTAGATGAAAATGTTTCCCGTAAATATTCTCTTATCTATGAATATTTAGAAAAAAAAGGCTGTAAAATTCCCGTTAACGATGTTTGGATCGCTGCTTGCTGCATGGCTGATGGCGGCACCCTTCTGACCCGGGATAAACATTTTAATCATATTGAACAAATAGAAAAAATCGTTCTGGTGTAATCATTTAATTCGGGTGGAAAATGGGGTCGCTTAATTTTGAAACTATTTTTTTGCGATAGAGGCTATTGGTTCTCCTTCTGGATATTAAGCGCCGTAATGATGCTTGCTGATGCCGCAAAAAGGATGGCCTGCCCTGAATGAAGAACTTGTCGGTAAAACAAGAATGTTTTATTAAGCTTATTCTCCTTTCCCTTATTTTTCTTTTCATCCTGGCTGAATTTCTTCTGGCGGTCACGCCGCCCGTTGCCCGCGATGCGCTCATTCATCACCTGGCCATTCCCAAGCTCTGGCTTGTTCACGGCGGATTTTATGAAACGCCCTGGGCCGGGTTTTCTTACTATCCGATGAATCTGTCTCTTCTCTATCTCGTGCCTTTGTATTTCGGCAACGACATTATTCCCAATTTTATCCACTTAAGCTTTGGTCTCGGCACGGCTGTGTTGCTTTACAGTTATTTAAATAAAAGGTGTGGGCAGTTTGCCGGTTTGCTGGGAGCGCTGATGTTTATCAGTCTGCCGACGATTTTACGAACGGCCACGACCGCTTATGTGGATGTCGGCCTGGTGTTTTTTACCACGCTCAGCGTCCTGTCTTATGTGTATTGGAGGGACACGGAATATCAAAGCAACGGGTGGCTGTTGGTATCCGCAATAGCCATGGGTCTGGCGCTGGGCACAAAATACAGCGCTCTTCCGGTTTGGTTTTTTCTTACGCTGGCTATTGTTTTTGTTTACGCTAGAGAAACCGGAAGACAGTGGCCGGCTCTCCAGTACGGCTTTCTGTTTTTTGTGATTTCGCTGATGGTCTTTTCTCCGTGGCTGATCAAAAACGCCATTTTGACGGGCAATCCTCTTTATCCTTTATTGAAAAGCTTCTTCGGGGACGGCGGCATCAATGTGGAGGGGGTTTATTCCGCAATGTCGGGAGACGCGGGCGGCAGTATGTTTAAAACGCGGCAATGGTTCTGGGGAGAGAGTGTGTGGGAAACCCTGTTGATCCCCCTTCGTTTCTTTCTCCAGGGGCAGGATCACAACCCCCGCTATTTTGACGGGGTTTTGAATCCCGTGTTGCTCTTCATTGCCCCCTTTGCGTTCATCAACAAAACATTGAAAACGGAAAAGCTTCTTTTCCTTTGTTTTGCGGCCTTTGTGATTCTCCTGGCTTTTTTCATGGATCAGCACCGGATACGCTATATCCTGCCGGCGGTGCCTTTTGTCATTATTCTGGCGGTGCTCGGTTTTGTGAATCTCTTCAACTGGATGATGGAAAAACAAAAACCGCTGCAAAAAATCTATCTGGCCGCCTTTATTTTGATGGTAGTCGTCATGATCGGTTTCAACGCGGTCTATGCGAAAAACTACTTTGCCAAAATCGCACCGATGGGCTACATCCTGAAAAAAGAATCCCGGCATCAGTTTATTGCCAGATACGACGGCAGTTATCCGGCTGTCCGGTATATAAACGAACATACACGGGCAGATGCAAAGATCCGATTGATTCTTCTGGCGGGGCGCGGCTATCACCTGGACAGGCCCTATGACGATGACGCTTCTTTTGGAATGGAAGTTATTCGCAAATTTGTGTCTTTCTCCAAGGATGAGATCGCGTTTCAAAAGTATCTGCGGTCGCTGGGCTGCACGCATCTGCTGGTACGGTATGAATTGATGCGACAGTTTCTGACCGACAACTATTCACCGGAGGAAATCGGGCGATTTTCCGAACAGTTTTCCAAAACAGTTGAGATTCCTTTCTATGACGGACACTACGCCGTGTTTCGGATAAAGGCCGGATCATGATGAATTCGAATCAAACTGCATAAGTGCTTTTTCCTGCATCGTCTGATAACCCGAAACAGGAAAGAACGAAAACAAGGAATTTTGATGCTCTCGTAGAAAGTCTATTTTGCTCCCTTGATGTCATTCCCTCAAGATCAGGAATCTAGTGATTAAAAAGGGTTATGGACTCCCGCTTCCGCGGGAGTGACAGGAATAAGCATTTTTTACTTCAGCGTCAATTCCTGCTTTCCGGAAATCGATAAAAATACAATGAAATCAATTTTATGCGAGTTTTGAATCTTTGTTGACCAATCGTTGTTAATTTGCCTTGACATTGCACTATGTTTGGTTTAATAACCTTTGTGACTTTTAGTCAGTAATCGGATGAAAGTCATCCCTCGGGGTTCAGCGTTTTTCCCCCTCGAGTGTCCGGAATTGATACCCGGGTGTTTTCGCAGGGCAAAATCAATTTCAACTACAATTGGATGTTTTCTTGAAAGTGGAAAAGGATCCACAAAATGTCTGAAATCACTACCATTATAAATCAGAAAGGGGACATATGGGCCGGTCGTAAGCGGTCCTTGAAATATTGTACGCGGTAAGCAGGTGAATATGGGTGCGCAGCTTGGCCCCAAACAAATTTATGAGCCGTAAACCCAATTTGGCGGTTCATAAGGAAAGAGAAGGAGGAGAATAATGTCATTTAAGATCAAAAAAGCGGCTGTTTTAGGTGCGGGAGTCATGGGCGCGGGCATCGCGGCTCATCTGACCAATGCCGGTATCGAGTGCTACCTGCTCGATATCATTCCATTCGAACTGACGGAAGATGACAAGAAAAAAGGCTTGACGGAAAAAAGCCCTGCATGGCGAAATCGCTTTGCGGCAAACGGTCTGGCTGCCGTAACCAAGTCCAAGCCGGCCAGCTTCTTCAGCAAGAAGAACGCATCCATGATCAAGATCGGGAACTTTGAGGACAATTTGAACTGGCTGGCCGATGTGGACTGGATCTGCGAGGTCGTCGTCGAAAACCTCAAAATCAAGCAGGAACTTTTTGCCAAAGTGGAAAAAGTCGTCAAACCGACCTGCATCGTTTCCACCAATACCTCCGGTATTCCCATTAAAGACATCAGCGCGAAGTTCGGCCCCGCGCTGAAAAAACGTTTTCTGGGAACCCACTTCTTCAATCCTCCCCGCTACATGAAACTCATGGAAATCATTCCCGGCGAGGAAACCGAAAAAGAAGTCGTAGATTACATGGTGAAATTCAGCGAGGAAACCCTGGGCAAGGGCGTGGTCATCTGCAAAGACAGACCGAACTTTGTCGGCAACCGCATCGGCGTCTTTGATCTGTCCGACTGCATCAAGATCATGTTGGAAAAGAAGATGAAGATTGATGAAGTGGACGCCATCGTCGGCAAGGCCCTCGGCCATCCCGGCACGGCCGTTTTCGGAACGATGGACCTCGTCGGTCTCGATGTCGGATACCATGTCGCCAAAAACCTGTATGATGCCGTTCCCGATGATGAAGCCCGCGATACCTTCAAGGCGGAGCCTTTCCTGGAAAAAATGATCGCGAACAAATGGCTGGGCAACAAATCCAAGCAGGGCTATTACAAGAAAACCAAGGATGCCGCCGGCAAGAAAGTCAAGTTGATGCTCGACATTGATACGATGGAATACGTGCCGGCAGGCAAACCGAAATTCGATTCCATCAGCGCCGCGAAAAAGCTGGAAAACGTCGCGGACTCCATTAAGCTCGTCTTCAATGCAGACGACAAGGCCGGTGATTTCACGCGCGCGTATCTGTGCAAAACCTTCATCTATTCGGCCAACCGGGTCGGTGAAATCTGCGACGACATTATGGCCATCGATAACGCCATGAAATGGGGCTACAACAACAAGCTGGGTCCCTTCGAGGCCTGGGATGCCGTCGGCGTCAAAGAAGCCGTCGAAGTCATGAAGAAGCTGAAATTGAAAGTCCCGAAGAAAGTCGAAGAGATGCTGAAGAAAGGTTGCGAATCTTTCTATGTCACCAAAGCAGACGGCAAATACTACTACGATTTTGAAAAGAAGGGATACGCCAAGATTGACGCAAATCCCAAAATCATCCTGCTGCCGGATTTCAAGAGCCGCAACAAGATTGTCAAAGAAAACGAAAGCGCCAGCCTCATTGACATCGGTGACGGCGTGGTCTGCCTGGAATTCCATACCAAGATGAATTCGATCGACGAAGGTCTGAATCAGATGCTCAACGATTCCTGCGACATCGTCGAGAAAGATTTTGAAGGTATGGTGGTCGCCAATCACGACGAGCGGGCATTCTCCGCGGGCGCAAACGTCTTTGCAGTTCTGGTTGCCGCGCAGAAGGGCGAGTGGGATCTGCTGGAAAAGAGCATCGAAGCCCTGCAGAACGGCAATATGAAAATGAAGTACCTCTCCAAGCCGGTTGTAACGGCTCCGGCCGGTCTGGCGCTGGGCGGCGGCTGTGAAATCGCCATGCACGGCGCCCGCTGTCTGCCGAACGGCGAGACCTATATGGGTCTGGTGGAAGTCGGCGTCGGCGTGCTGCCCGCGGGCGGCGGCTGCAAGGAAATTCTGCTGCGCGTGACGGAAGGCATTCCGGATGGCGTTGTGGAAGCCGGTCTGAATCTGCAGTACCATATGGCCAAAGCGTTTGAAAATATCGCGATGGCAAAGGTTGCCACCAGCGCGATGGAAGCGATGGAACTGGGCTACATCCGTAAGACGGAGGCCATCAACATGAACCGCGATCAGCAGATTTATGAGGCCAAGCAGTTGGTGAAATCCCTGGTGATGGCCGGATACAAACCTCCCAGACCCGCCTTGATCCCCGTGATGGGCGAGAACTTCCGCGGTTTGGCGGACGCTATTCTGATGAATATGCGTTACGGCAACTTTATTTCCGATTTCGATCTGGTCGTGTCCAGAAAAGTGGCCTATGTTCTCTCCGGCGGTGACTGCGCGGAAGGAACGTTTGTGTCCGAGCAGGAAATCCTGGATCTGGAAAGAGAAGGTTTCCTCAGCCTGATGGGCGAAACAAAAACGCACGAGCGCATTATGCACATGCTGACCAAGGGCAAGCCTCTGCGCAACTAATTTGAATGAAACAACGTGCGCGGCGGTTTGAAAAAACAGCTAAAAAACCTCCGCGCCTTCTAGAAATGAAGGAGGAAAATCATGAGTGATGCTGTAATTGTTGAAGCCGTAAGAAGTCCAGGCGCTCGCAGAAAGGGTGGTCTTGCCGCTACCCGAGCGGATGAGTATGGTATCCAGGTACTCAAAGGTTTGCTTGCCAGAGTCCCGCAGGTAAAGCCTGAAGAAATAGATGATTTGATTGTCGGTTGTTCTTTCCCGGAAGCCGAAACGGGGATGAACTTGGGTAGAATTCTGGCGATGGGAGCGGGTCTTCCGATTTCCGTTTCCGGTATGACCGTAAACCGCTTTTGTGCTTCCGGTCTCCAGGCCATTGCCGATGCGACGGCCAAGATTCGCGCCGGCTGGTCGGATGTTATCATTGCCGGCGGCTGCGAGAGCATGACGCATATTCCGATGGGCGGCTCCGCCATGCGTCCGCATCCGGATTGGAAATTCGACGGCAGCATGCCCAATGTCTATATCAACATGGGCAACACGGCTGAGAACGTCGCGGCGAATCATAATATTTCGCGTGAAGATCAGGATAAGATGGGCGTGGAAAGCAACCGCCGCGCGTATGAAGCCATCAAGGCCGGAAAATTCAAGGAAGAAATTATTCCTATTAAGGCCGCGAAGTATGTCAAAAAGAACGGCAAACGCATTCGCGAATACGTGACGTTTGACACGGATGACGGTGTGCGTTGGCCGACAACGATCGAAAACATGGCCAAATTGAAATCGCCCTTCAAGCTCGGCGGCAGCGTGACGGCGGCCAACTCCTCTCAGATGACCGACGGCGCTGCTTTCTGTATGCTGATGACGCCGGAAAAAGCAAAGGAATATGGGTTGAAACCCCTTGCCAGGCTGGCCTATTATGCAGTCGCCGGATGTTTGGCGGAAGAAATGGGCGTCGGTCCCGCTTACGCGATTCCGAAGGTTCTGAAAATGGCCGGTTTGACGACGAAAGACATTGATGTGTTTGAAATCAATGAAGCTTTTGCGTCGCAGGCGATTTATTCCTGCCGCACGGTCGGCATCGAGGATCGCTACTGGGCGGGTGACATCAACCCGAACGGCGGCGCGATTGCCATCGGCCATCCGCTGGGATGCACCGGCGCAAAATTGACCGCTCAGTTGCTGCATGAGCTGAAACGCCGCAATGCAAAACGCGGCATCGTTTCCATGTGTATCGGCGGCGGCATGGGCGCAGCCGGTATTTATGAAATGCTGTAGTCGGAGACCCCTCCAGCGCCAAGCTGAAAACGTCGCTCGAACCCTTCCGCCATAGAAACATTCATGGCGGAAGGGCGGGCGGCATTTCTTTGTTGAGTCTTTAAGAAACTCTTTTTCAAAAAGAAGCATTTTTGCTTGAAACAGGGGAAACTTTAAGCTATAGCAGACGGCACTTGGGCGGTTAACTCAGCGGGAGAGTGCTACCTTCACACGGTAGAAGTCGCTGGTTCAATCCCAGCACCGCCTACCATTCAAAAAAACAGGGATTATCCATTCACGGTTAATCCCTTTTCTTTTATATGCAGATGAAATCTGATCATGAATCAAAATCAGACAAATGGTCCCGCCCGATCCTAATTCTCTGGGGCGTCTCGATTGGCGCGGTCGTTTTTCTATCGCTTGTGCCCCGGGTGGAGTTGCCGGTCGATTTCTGGAACGCGGACAAACTCTATCATTGCGCCGCATACGGATGGCTGGCGCTGCTGCCGGTAATTGGTTTTGCCGATCGGCGAACAGCGCTTTACGCCGCGCTCTCCGCGATTCTTCTGGGCATACTGCTGGAAGTGGGGCAGTATTTTGTTCCTGGGAGAATGTTTTCAGTTCCCGATATTCTCGCCAACATGTTGGGGGTGATCCTTGGTATTTTTCTGGGGCGCTTTATTCGAAAAAGACAGGAATAACAAGGAGTTATGGTAAAAATGGCTTAATCGGGTGAAAATTACCTTTCTGTGTGAAAAAGTTTTTGCGTCTTTTTGAAGGTGTTTTTTTCCGTTCTTTCTTTGTTATTGAATTTATTTGTAAATTTTGATTAAATCCCGAACGAAAAAAGCAGTCGTCAAAATTGAAGCTGGTATAGTAGTTGCTGAAAACATCATAAAAATTCAGACAAGGGGTCGAACAATGAATAAAAAAGGTTTCACCCTGATCGAGTTGATGATTGTTGTGGCGATCATCGGCATTCTGGCAGCCATCGCCATTCCGCAGTTTTCTGCCTACAGAATTAAATCATTCAACACGAAAGCAAAAACAGAATTAAAAGGTGCCTATACCGCATGCCAGGTTTATTTTTCCACTGAATCGGGAGCGACATCTTGCGGAATTGGCGGCATGCAGGCCCAGAAATTTTTTAACTCCAATGATGTGACGATCGCTATTAATGATCCTGATATGAATAACTGGACGGCAACGGCAAAACATGACGCGGGCAATGTTACATATACCATAGACAAAAACGGCAAGATAACCCCTTAAAGAAAAAGAACTCCATGAGCATACAGGGCCTTTGCTTTTCCGAGCAGGTTCATTTCTCCTTTCACCGGAAAATCATTTCATTATTACATATTCCATTTGTCGCCAACATCATGTATAAATTTCAGGCCATCCTTCCTGAGAAACGGCCTGACTTCTCAAGGCCAACGCTTTTGTGGAGATCCGGTGTTTAAAGGGAAAAAAGTCATAGTGGTCATGCCCGCTTATAACGCGGAGCAGACGCTGAAAATGACGTACGATGAGGTGATGGCGCAGGAGATGGTTGATCTGGTGATTCTTGTGGACGACGCCAGTTCCGATCAGACGTCTGCGATCGCCCGCGGACTGCTCAAAACCAGGGTGCACATTCATGAAAAGAACAGCGGCTACGGCGCCAACCAGAAAACCTGCTACCGGATGGCTCTGGAGGCGGGCGCAGACATCGTTATCATGGTTCACCCTGATTACCAATACACGCCGAAGCTGATTCCGGCCATGGCTTCCATGATCGGCAATGGCCTTTATCACTGTGTTCTTGGATCCAGAATTCTGGGAGGGCACGCAGTGAAGGACGGAATGCCGGTCTGGAAGTACATCGCTAATCGATTTCTCACGCTTGCTGAAAACGTGATGCTGGGCGCAAAACTCTCAGAATATCATACCGGCTATCGCGCCTTTTCACGGGAGCTTTTGGAAAAACTGCCGCTGGAACGGAATTCCGACGATTTTGTTTTTGACAATCAGATGCTGGCGCAGATTATCTGGCAGGGATATACCATTGCCGAAGTGAGCTGTCCGACCAAATATTTTGGTGGAGCCTCGTCCATCAACTTCAGGCGCAGCGTTCGTTACGGTATCGGCTGCCTCGCGACGGCCATGAGTTTTCGTCTGGCAAAAGCCGGACTGTTTCGTTCGAACCTTTTTTCTTAGACAACTGGTTATTGATGAACTCGTAAAAAGCCAATTTCGCACCCTTTTCGTCATACCGGCAAAGGCCGGTATCCAGTAATTACAATAAGTTCTGGACTCCGGCTTTCGCCGGAGTGACGGTTTGAATTACTTTTTACGAGACCGTC
>JAAZOZ010000110.1 GCA_012797505.1 Smithella sp.
GAACTCCGGCCCGCACAGATCCAGCACGTCATTCATCTGCTTGAGAGATCCGGACGCTTCCTTGATTCCGACGATGTTGTCGATTTTGGCCAGACGGGCAATCAATTCCGGCGACATGTTTACGCCGGTCCTCCCGGGAATATTGTATGGGACGATCGGGAAAGGCACGCTCTTCGCGATCTGCGAGAAATGCCGGTAGAGCCCTTCCTGCGTCGGCTTGTTGTAGTAGGGACAGGCGATGAGCGCGCCGTCGGCGCCCGCCTCATACGCATGCCGGGTCAGGCGCAGCGCTTCCGCCGTACTGTTGGATCCCGTCCCGGCAATGACCGGCACCCGTTTTTTCGCCGCGTCAATGGTGATTTCAATCACCCGGTCGTGCTCATCGTGGGACAGGGTCGGCGATTCGCCGGTCGTCCCGCAGGGCACCAGACCATCGATGCCGTTCGCGATCTGGAACTCTATCAGATCCCTCAACGCCGCCTCATCCACCTTTTCATTTTTAAAAGGCGTCACCAGCGCGGTAATGGCTCCTCTGAACATAAAACAGGCCTCCTCCGGATTTCTTATTTAAAAATCGATTTCCACGGTTTGCGATTCCCGGCATTCGCCGGTTTCCTCGCACAACTGCAAGCGGTAGCTGTATGTCTTTCCTTTCCCGACCGATGAATCGACAAACCGATACTCCCGGCTCTTTTCCCCGGCGTTGTCCGCCGGCAGCCGGTCGATCGGTTCGAACGTGCGCGGACAATCCCGGCAAATGTTCCCCGCGCTTCCCAGCGTGCTTCTCTCGATGATCGTGTAACTGACCCGGTCTGAAGATGAAAGCCGCCAGCTCAAAACCGCAGCGCCTCCTTCGGCTGCAACTGACGGTTTCTGAACCGTTCCGCCCCGGGCAGCGCCGGACGCCGGGGCAACGGGATTGGCCTTCAGGCCGCAGCCCAGAAGCAAAAGAGCGCAAAGCGCAGCCGGTCCGATGCTATTTTTTATCAAGAATTTTTTCAAATTCCCGAATCCTTTCCCGAACCGCCTTTTGCGCCGTGCCGCCAAAATGACGACGGGCGTTGACGGCGTTTTCCAGCCGTATCCTGGAGAGGATCGACGCCTCAAAGCCGCCGTAAAAAGACTGATACTCTCCCAGCGTCAGGTCCTCCATCGTCCTTTTGGTTTTGATGCAGTAGGCGACGATTCCGCCCGCGATTTCATGGGCGCTGCGGAAGGGGACTCCCTTTTCAACGAGATATTCCGCCACATCGGTGGCGGTTGAAAAACCTCCGCGGGCCGCCAAATGCATTCTGGCGGCGTTAAACCGGGTGTGTGCCAGCATTTCCAGGAAAACCGCGAGGCAATCGTGAAGCGTGTCCACCGCGTCAAACAACGGCTCCTTGTCCTCCTGAAGATCCCGGTTATACGTCATGGGAAGCCCTTTGACGAGCGTCAGAATCGCCGTCAAATCGCCGTAAACCCTTGCCGTTTTGCCCCGGATCAGCTCCGCGACGTCCGGATTTTTCTTCTGCGGCATGATGCTGCTGCCGGTGGTGTAGGCATCGGAAATCTCGGCGAAGCCGAATTCTTCGGAAGACCACAACACCAGATCCTCGCAGAAACGGCTCAGGTGCGCCATGGCCAGCGACGCCGCAAAAATAAACTCCGCGATATAGTCCCGGTCGGCCACCGTATCCATGCTGTTGCGGCTGACTTCCGGAAAGCGAAGAAGCCGGGCCGTGCGGGTCCGGTCGATCGGCAGCCCCGTCCCGGCCAGGGCCGCCGCCCCCAGCGGCAAAACGTTCAGGCGCTTTCGGCAGTCTTCCAGCCTCTCTCCGTCGCGGGCAAACATTTCGGCAAACGCCAGCAGATAGTGAGACAAAAGAACCGGCTGCGCCTTTTGCAGATGCGTGTAGCCGGGCATGATGGTGGCGATTTCCTTTTTGGCCATGCCGACCAGTTGCTTCTGGAGCGCATTGAGCAGGCGGATCAACCCGTCCGCCTCGTCGCGCAGGTACAGCCGAACATCCAGCGCGATCTGATCGTTGCGGCTGCGCGCGGTATGCAGTTTTGCACCCGCGTCTCCGGCGCGCCGGATCAGCTCTTTTTCAATGGCCATGTGAATGTCTTCGTCGGCGGGGTCGAAAACAAAACGACCCTTTTCCATATCGGCCCGGATGCTTTTCAGCCCGCGGATGATCGCCTTCGCGTCTGCGCGGGAAATGATGCCCGAATCAGCCAGCATCGTCGCATGGGCAATCGAACCTTCAATGTCATGACGATACAGGCGGCGGTCAACATGAAGGGAGCTGGTAAAGCGCTCCACGCTGGGAGCCGTGGCTTCCTGAAATCGTCCCGCCCAGGGTTTTTTTGCGTCAGCCATGATGCGCCCTCTTTTGAGATGGTTTATTTTTTCATCATTTTCTTGATCCTGAGCCGCAGGCCGTTGAGGCGGATGAAGCCGATGGCGTCCTTCTGGTTATAGACTTCGTCTTTCTCAAACGTGGCAAACGCCTCGCTGTAGAGCGAATAGGGAGATTTGCGGCCGACCACGATGCAGTTGCCTTTGTAGAGTTTCATCCTGGCCGTGCCGGTGACGTTTTCCTGCGTCGCGTC
>JAAZOZ010000111.1 GCA_012797505.1 Smithella sp.
AAAGATGTTTCGCCCCAACGCCGAAAGATTTTTCGCCTTTGGGGAAACGATGAGAGAGCTTTGAAAAATGTCATTTCGAGGAGTGTGAGCGACGCCTAATGCCATTTCGAAGGAGCCCGAGCGACGAGAAATCTAAAGATCCCTCATTGCATTCGGGACATGGATTTCTCCCTTCGGTCGAAATGACAAAAATGGCCGTTATTCAAAGCTCTCTTGTCTTATGCCGTATTTGTGAGGCGTTGCTTTTTAACAAAATCCGATAGGCGTTTCAAGTTCTTTCGTCGTATGCAAAGCCAAATATAAACATTTGTAATAATTATCGAAGTATTGTATAAAAAAAAGAATTTATAAAAAGTAAACTATGGTTTGGGGTAGAAGCAACATTTATTGGAGATATTTGGGTGGCGGTTTGGTGCAAAAAAGGTTGTTTTTTGGGTGAGCTCCTTGGCAAAGGCAAAAGAAATTAACTCAACGGAAAAGTTGTTAAATGTTATTCGCGGCGCGAAACCGCCTTTTCCGGCGACGCCGGGCAGCGGTCCGAATATTTCTTTCAAGAAAAAGCCTTCCTTGAAGATAACCGCCAACTTATTCCGTTTTTTCAATGGGAAGCGGCCTTTTCAGGTAGGCGTGGATATCGGGGCCAATGCCGTCACGATGGTCAAAATGAGGAAAACTTCTGACGGCAAATCCCTGCTGGTCGATCAAAAGGTTGTGAAACTCGGCGAGGGGATTTCAAAAAAATCCCCTGAATTCAATACCTTGCTCAAATCATCGCTTACGGCATTTGCCGGATCGTTGGATGATTGCGATATCTGGGCGATGATGTCCGCCGCGGAAGTGAATGTATTCCGTTTGAAGATACCGATTGTTCCCGCAAATCAAATGGAAAACGTCATCTACTGGGCGGCCAAAAAAGAAAATCCCATCGATGAAAAGGAAGCTTTTTTTGATTACGAAGTTCAGGGCAAAATCAACGACCAGGGCATTCCAAAGTACGCCGTCATGGTGTACAGCGCACCCCGGTCCGAGCCGCAGAAAGTAAAAGATTTGTTTTCTTCCATCGGCGTGAGCCTGACAGGCGTCACCATCGCGCCTTTTGCCATTCAAAATTATTTCCGGACGGAATGGATCAAGGCTGGGGAAGGGGCCTTTGCCGGCATTTTTATCGGACATGATTTTTCGAGAATCGACATCTATCGGAAAAATGACCTGGTGATGACACGGGGAATCAAGACAGGCATCAGCAGCATGATGGAGGCTATCGATGATGCCATCGCGGAAGCGTCCCCGGGCGCCAGGGAAGAAAAGGAGAGAGCCAAAGCCTTATTGAATGAAATTGCCGCCGATCCGGAAAAATGGATGAAAGAGGATGGCGGCGTCAACTGGGCCGAAACCGGAATTCTGGAGATGACGACTCCCGCTCTGGAGCGCCTGCTGCGTCAGATCGAAAGAACGATGGAATACTTCGCCACCTCCGTCGGTTTTGAGAAGGTGGAGAAAGTTTATCTTTCGGCTGCGATCAGCGTATTTTATTACCCCCTGCTGCATTACCTCAGAGAACAAATCGGTTCCATCAGTGAATATTTTGATCCGTTTGCAGGCAAACCATTTCCGGTCAAAAGCGGGCTTTCGTCTCTGGCGGAAAGAGCCGCGCTGATTCCGGCCATCGGGCTGGCCCTGTCGGACAGCAAACACACGCCGAATGCCATCTTCACCTACGCGCAGAAAAAACAGGAGCTGATCCGCAAGAGGATCAACCGCGGCGTTTTTTCGACGTTCGCGGCCGCTTTGGCCGTCTGCCTCGTCATTATGGCTCTTCAGGTCAGCGAGGCAAGGCAGCTTGGTGTTCAAAAAGGAAAACTCGAAAAAGAACTCTTGCTCTTGGGCCCGAAGTTGTCTAAAGATAAAATTGCTAAAATGGCCAAAGAAATGAAAATTCGCAATCAGCACAACCAGCGGTATTCACAGAAATACAAAGGTCTGGCGCTGATCAGCGAATTGTCTTTCCTGACGCCGGATGATATTCGCCTGACCCAGGTGCGGATGTCCATTCCGGAGCCGGGCGCCGGAGGGCAAACAACCGGGGCAGCCGGAAAGGAAGCGGCGCCAAAAGAAAATCTTGTTCTCCAGGGCGTCGTCCTGGGTTCCCGCGGCGCGATGGACGCGCAGCTGGCGCAATATGTCATGAAACTGGAAAATTCACCCATGCTGCAGGGTGTGGTTCTGCAGAAAAGCAGCGTCGCAAAATTCAGGAACAGTGAAATTCTGCAGTTTGTGATCAACGCGAAAATAGGGTAGCGATGATAAAGAAAATAATGGAGAAAATTCCGTCCAAAAACGTGGGATACATGATCATCTGCGGTGGCATTATTCTTCTGATCATTTTGCTGGGGATTCTTCCCCTGCATCGATACAACGTCAAGCGTTCGGAGGCTGTCGCGGGCATTCAGGCGCAAATCGACGAGCAGAAGGAACTGCGGCAGATTTATCAGTTGATCAGCCAGGCTTCGTTGAAAAAAGACGACCGAATTCTGCCGAACCCGATGAAAACGAAACTGTCCCGGCAGAACATGGATGAATTTCAGGATTCTTTCCGGGCGGAAGCGGCCAAGGCCGGCATCAACATTCTCTCCCTCATCCCGGATGTAAAAACCATGGCCGGCGGTTCGCAAAACCTTCTTTACACAGCCATGCTGAAAGGAGAGTTTGCCGATTTCCGGAAATTGATGATCGGGCTGGGGTCGCTGCCGTACATCGACCGGATCGAAGGGATCAACATGGAGCAAAACAGCGACTCCATGGATTTTGAATTGAAGATATGGGTGGCCCTGGCCGGATAGACGGATGCGGAAAGAATGAAGAAGCTCAACACTAGACAAATGATCATTCTGGCGGTTACCGCTGTTGCGGTCCTGTATGCCGGCTATGAATTGCTGATTGCCGGTCCTTCCGCCAAAAAGGCCGGCAAAGCAACCGCGCCTGTTGAAGAAAAAGCTGCCCTTGCCGCATTGACCAGTGATATCATGTCGAACAAGGCAACCGCAGCCGATGTTTATGTGGCTCAAAGAGCGGAGGCCGAGTGGAGCAAAAATCCTTTTTGGGACAAGGCTTCCTACCGCGCCTTTGCCCAGAAGGAGGAAATGAAAGGCGTCAAAGAGGGGCCCAAAATCGTTTATTCCGGTTATGTCGAAACCGGGGCTAAGAAAATGGCGATTATCAACGGTTGGGAATACGAAGCCGGTCAGTCCCTTGACGTCGAAGGATACCTTTTGAAAAGAGTGACGCCATCGCGCGTTCTGATTATCAATCGCACCACGGGCGGCGAAACCTATGTGCCGATTCAGGAATAGAAACCTTTGCACAAACTGGTTTCCCGTCGTTCCCGCGAAGCCTGCCCTCGAGAAGTCGGGGGGCGGGAATCCAGTATTAAAGGAACTGGTTCCCCGCCTCCGCGGGGACGACGTCTGGATACCGGCCTTCGCCGGTATGACGGCTAGAGGGGTTGTGAAAAGCTCTCGAATAGAAAGCCCCGCGGGTTTTTGGAAAAGCGAAAAAACAGGAGGTTGAGGCCTTGACCTTAAGAAAAAGACGCAAAGAATTATATCAAACGGCAATCGGCTTTCTTGTGCTGGTGCTCCTCATCGGGTGCGCGGGGGATATGAAAAGCAAAAAGCCGGACCCG
>JAAZOZ010000112.1 GCA_012797505.1 Smithella sp.
GACCTTCCCGAAGCTTTGAACCTGCAAAAGGTGATTGACCTGGCTGTGCAAAACAACAGGTTGCTTGCCGTCAAGAAACTTCAGGTTCAGGAAAAACAGCAGAAGGTGAATGAAGACCGGGAATCGCCGGTCAGCGCTGATCCGGCGAAAAATGCGGTCCCGGGGGGAAAGTTGTTGGTCCTTGTCATGGCCGCCGTGTGTCTGCTGTCCGCCTCTGCCGGCGCGCAGGACCTTCCCGAAGCTTTGAACCTGCAAAAGGTGATTGACCTGGCTGTGCAAAACAACAGGTTGCTTGCCGTCAAGAAACTTCAGGTGCAGGAAAAGCAGCAGAAGGTAAACGAGGACCGGGTGAAATTCTTGCCGTCGGTGATGGTGGGCGGCGCCTATCAATACCACGGCAATATCGGTGAGCTGTCACTGAAGCAGGGGACTCTCGGCCAGGCGACCATCGGCGCGATCAGTATTCCGCTTC
Source organism: Smithella sp. (assembly GCA_012797505.1). Lineage (GTDB taxonomy): Bacteria > Desulfobacterota > Syntrophia > Syntrophales > Smithellaceae > UBA8904. The sequence continues at coordinate 473 of JAAZOZ010000112.1, forward strand.
CGTCGGCCGACACAACGCTGGATCTGGGACACGCGGACACCTACACGGCGGGAGTGCTGATGTATCAGCCCATTTCGCAGATTCCGAAAATCATGGCCGGGGTCAACGTGTCCAAAACAGATCTGGAAATCGCCAAAAACGATCAGGCCAAAGCGACCCTGCAGGTGAAGCAGATCGCCGAGAAACTCTATTTCGGCCTGCTGATCCAGGAGAAGCGGAAAGAAGAGGCCCGGATCAAACGGGATCTGGCCCGAAAGAAGCTTTACGACGTGGAAAGCGCCGTGCTGGCCGGCAAAACAATCCCGTCCAGCCTGACCGGACTGAAGGCGAATGCCGCCGATGAAGAGCAGAATCTTCTCAAGATCAATGTTCAGATGGAGGATTACTTTGACGATTTAAGGCGGCTTACCGGTTTGAAATCGGCATCCTTTTCACTTGCGCCCGTGCTCGAGGACGACGCGGACCTCAACACCGCTCCGGCCGGTGTTCCCGGGGGACAGGAGAATCAGGATTTGAAAATTGCCGCCCTGTATCAAACGAAAGCCCAGCACGCGGTGGATGCCGGACGGTACAGCTACCTGCCGGATTTCGGCATTTTGGGAGGGTATGTGTATCAGGACGCCGCCGCTGACTTTACCGGCGATATCCGGTATCCGTTTCTCGGCTCCAGCCTCGGACTGGATCCCCAGTGGCGCAAGCGGGACGCTTTTATCGGCGTGGTTTTGAACTGGAATCTGAAGGATCTGGTTGCCAATACCTACATTACACGGCAGCGCCTCTTTCTGAAAAAGCAGGCCGAGGAGAACCTGGCCAATACCCGGGAACAGATCCATGCCGATACGGAAAAAGCGCGCCGCAAGCTGGCGCAGGCCGCCGAACTCATCGGCGTTGCCGGAAAAGTCGTCGAATACCGCCGCGAAGATTTCAAAATTCAAACCGACCGGTTTTCCGCCGGTCTGAATCTGGAAGCGGACTGGCTTACGGCAAAAGCCGCTCTGGCGAAGGCGGAAGCGGATTGGTTGGCCGCGCGATTGAACTACCGCATGGCCTGGACGGAGCTTCAAATCCTTGCCGGCCGCTATGGAGGGGGATAGCGTCGTTCCCCGAAGATGGCGCGGCCGACGCGGATGATGGTTGCCCCTTCTTCGATGGCCACTTCAAAATCGTCCGTCATCCCCATGGAAAGTTCGTCCATCCGGACGTTCGGGATGGCCGCGGCTTTGATTTCATCCCGCAGTCTGCGCAGGGCCTGGAAGTGCGGACGGGAAATTTCCGGGTTGTCGGAATAGGGCGGCATCGTCATCAACCCCCGGACGACCAGGTTGGGAAGCGTGGAAATCTCCCGGACCAGATCCGTGACGCCGGACGGTTCAATGCCGTTTTTCGAGGCTTCGCCGCTGACATTGACTTCGATGAGCACATTCAAGCGGCGGTTGTGCTGGCCCGCCCTTTTGTCCAGCTCCCGCGCCAGATCCAGGCGGTCCACGGAATGAATCCAGTCGAAGAGATGGACGACATATTTAACCTTGTTGGTCTGCAGGTGGCCGATCATGTGCCATTCGGCGCCGCGGCCGACGGCGGGGATTTTCTCGCGGGCTTCCTGGACGTAATTTTCGCCCAGCAGCAAAATTCCCGCCTCCAGCGCCTTCAGGATGCGCCGGGGCTCCACGGTTTTGCTCACCGCCATCAGCCGGATGCCTGCCGGGTCGCGATTCGCGCGGGCCGCGGCCGCGGCGATTCTTTCGCGGATCTTCTGAATGTTGGCTTCGATTTCCTGGCTCATGCCGGTTCCCTGAAATGAATAGCGTCCATGGATTTCAGCGCTTCCATGACCTCGCAAAGCGGAAGTCCGATGACATTGGTGTAGGAGCCTCGAATGGCCTGAATGAAAGAAGCCCCCATGCCCTGGGCGGCATAGCCTCCGGCTTTGTCGTACGGCTCCCGGCTGTTGACGTACCAGTCCATTTCGTCGGGACTGATCTCCTTGAAATACACGGCGGACTGCACGACGCCCGTTTTGGCGGCTCCCGTTTGCTTGCAGGCAATCGTAAAGCCCGTAAAGACCGTGTGTTTGCGGTTGCTCAATTGCCGCATCATCGCGCGAGCCTGCTTTTGATCGCGGGGCTTGCCCAGAATTTGGCCGTCGATCACGACAATGGTGTCCGCGCCCAGGACCAGGGCCTTCGGGTATCGGCGGGCGATGACGGCCGCCTTTTCGGCGGACAGCCGCCGGACGTGCGCACGCGGGTTTTCATCCGGAAGGCCGGTTTCGTCCACGTCGGCCGGCCGGACTTTAAACGTCAAACCGACGGCGCTGAGCAGTTCTTTCCGACGCGGCGAGGCGGAGGCCAGAATCAGGGGAGATGACAGGGACAGAACCATAATGCTTTCCTTCTTTTCAAAGTCGGGTTGTTTTATTCCAGAATAATCATGGCCTGTCAATTCGAAATTGCCGTTGCATTTTTTGAGGCAGTGGAATAGGGGATGGCGACTGGTGGATGGTTGAATGTAGGGAACGGTTTCAAACCGTTCCCTACGAGACAATGGGTTGCAGGAAGACGAAAAATGAGAAAAATTAAGAGACTGGTTGCGGTATTTTTGTTTCTGATCCTGTCGGCCGGCGCGGCCGGTGCGACGGAGAGAATCGTGCAGTTGACGGTGCCCGGATGTTTTTCGTGAGGCGCCAACCGAAGGATAGGGACTATCCTGAAGAAAATTGACGGGGTTCAAAAACATCAAACGCAAAGACCGAACGTTCTGGTAATTGCCTATGACGATGAAAAGACCAACCCGGACGTGATCGTGAAAGCCCTGCGGGCAGGCGATTTTGCCGTACAGAACCGACCGGTTTATCTGAAAGCTTTTCCCGCCGAGACTCAAATCAACTGACGCTTTCCCTCCGCCTCCAGTGCGTCCACGATTTTCTTGACGTCCTGCGACTGCCCTCTTTGACAGACGAGCAGGGCGTCTTTCGTTTCGACCACCAGCACATCCTTGATTCCGATCAGCGCCACCAGCTTGTTCGGACTGTAAACAAGCGTGTTTTCGGCGTTCTCGTACAGGGTGTGCGATCCGCCTGCAATCGCGTTTCCTTGGGGATCCTTCGGGGAGATTTCCCACAGCGTGTCCCAACTGCCCACGTCGCTCCAGCCGAAACTGGCCGGAATCATGAAGACGTCTTTGGCTTTTTCCATCACGCCGTAGTCGATGGAGACGGACGCGAGGCTTTTGTAAATTTTCGACACGGTGCGGGCTTCGGAGGATGTTCCCAGAGAAGCGTGGATCGTCATCAGCCCTGAATGCAAATCCGGCAGGAATTTTTCAATTTCTTTCAGAATGACCGAAGCTTGCCAGACGAACATGCCGCTGTTCCAGAAGAAATTGCCGTTTTGCAGAAAAATCCGGGCCTGCTCCAGGTTCGGCTTTTCGCGAAACGCTTTTACCCGCAGCAGCTTTTCCCCTGCCGCCTTTCCCGCGGATGCGCCGCCTTCCATGTAGCCGAACCCGGTGTGCGGGCTGGTGGGAGCAAGGCCGATAGTGACCAAAGCGCTTTTCTTTTCAGCGGCCTCGGCCGCCGCGGCGATGACGCTCCGGTACTTTGCAGGATCGGCGATGCCGTGGTCTGACGGCAGGACAACCATGACATCATCTTTGACTTTTTTCTGAATGTGGACGGCGGCAAGCCCGATGCAGGCGGCCGTGTTGCGCCCGACCGGTTCGATGAGGATATTCTTCGCGGGGACTTCCGGCAGTTGCCTCATTAGTTCCCGCGCATGTTTTTGTCCCGTTACGATCAGAATGTTTTTGGGTTTGATGAGTGGTTTGATCCGGTCAACGGTTTCCTGAATAATCGTCCGGTCGCTGACAATATCCAGCAGATGCTTTGGCTTCTTTTCCCGGCTGCGCGGCCAGAACCTTGTTCCTCTTCCCCCGGCCATAATGACGGCGTGCATGCAGATGCTCCTGTTTTGCTTTTATTTGTCGGCGCCGCGCGCCCTCACTACTCGAGAGCTTTGAAAAATGTCATTTCGAGGAGCGTGAGCGACGAGAAATCTTAAGGATGGCCGTTTGTTCAAGATTTCTCCCTTCGGTCGAAATGACAAAAATGGCCGTTATTCGAAGCTCTCTACTCGCACACGGGGCCGCTCTTTCGCAGGCTGTATAATACAAACCGGCTTGCAAATTCAAGCCTGAAACGCTAATACACCCGCATGATCAAAAACCAGACCCCTGAAATCTTTTTGAAAAGCGGCAGGCAGGCCGCGCTTTTGCGCGGGCATCCCTGGGTTTTTTCGGGTGCGGTCGCCAAAATACGCGGAAACCCGTCCGACGGCGAGATCGTTCTGGCCCGTGACACAGGCGGACAGGCGCTGGCCCTGGGATTTTTCAACAGCCGCACGGATATTTCCTTCCGTGTGGTCAGCCGCGATACGGGCAGCCCCGTCGATGAATCCTTCTGGAACCGGAGAGTTCTGGACGCGCTGGAATTGCGCAGGCAAATCATCAGGGAGGGGACCAACTGCTATCGCCTGATCAATGCCGAAGGCGACGGTTTCCCCGGCCTGATCGTTGATGTTTACAACGATACGCTGGTTTTATCCGTTACGACGGCCGGGATGGAGCGTCAGAAGCAGACCATTCTGGATGCCCTGCTTTTCCACCTGAAGCCGGCGCGCATCTACGAGCAAAGCGCCGGGCGCTCGCGTGGGCTGGAAGGCCTGCAGGAACGCAGGGGCTTCCTCCACGGATCTGATCAGGAAGGCGCTGCGCGCGTGACGGAAAACGGCCATCGGTTTGACGTGGATTTTATTTCCGGCCAGAAAACCGGCTTTTTCCTCGACCAGCGCGTCAACCGGGAGACGATTGGTGCTCTGTCCCGGGGCAGGATGGTGCTGAACTGCTTTAGCTACACCGGCGCGTTTTCCGTTTACGCTGCCGCGGGCAAAGCCAAAAAAGTGGTTTCTCTGGATATTTCCAAATCCGCCTGCGACGCGGCTGCGGAGCATCTGCGCATCAACGGCTGCAAACCTGAAGACCATCCGGTCATCGAGGCGGATGTGTTTGACTATCTGCGAAATCTGCGGGAATGTTTCGATCTGATTGTTCTCGATCCGCCCGCGTTTGCCAAAATAAAAAGAGACGTCGCCAAAGCCTCCCGCGGCTACAAGGATATCAACCTGCAGGCCATCCGGCATCTGGCGCCGGGTGGCCTGCTGGCAACGTTTTCCTGCTCCAATTTTATGGAAGAAGATCTGTTCGGCAAAATTGTTCAGGGCGCGGCGCGCGACGCGCAGGCCGACCTGCAACTGCTGGCCCGTCTGGAAGCGGGGCCGGATCATCCGCTGGCGGCGGGCCATCCCGAGGGCCGGTATCTGAAAGGACTGCTGCTCAGGAAACCGGCATGACGGGCGGGAAACCGGGCCGCGCCGTCCAAAAGCCTTTTCGCGCCGTCAGGGCATGACGATATTGGCGGCGATCTTGTCCTGAATCATCCGCGAAGCAATGTTGCTGCCGCCGACGCCGCACATCACGGAAACATGGGTCACATCCTTTTCAACATATTCGACCAGGATGGTCACTTTTTCGTCCGCGATGACGGCCTTGATTGATCCGCTGGCGATTTTGCGGTTCTTTTCGATCTTGCTGCCCTTCAGTTCCGTCACGGTTTTTTCACTGGCCTGCCATACCTGATCGATATCGGCCTTGTACTGCGTGGACAGATAGCCGTCCTGGTAGATGAATCTTCCGGAGCTGACGCCCATGACTTTTCCACCCATGACCATGGTGGCGTCGCAGCCGAACAGCAGAAAAACCGAAACGATCAGGATATGCATCTTTGTCTTCATGAATTTCCCTCCTGTTAATCGGATATGTCCGCATCATAAAGCAAAGGACATGGCGCGTCAAACGCGCGTTAAGAATTTGTAATAAACCGAAGATCCGGCCGCCCAGAGCAAAACCGCAACGGTAATCAGCACGCAGGCGTACGCAAGAATTTTGCTCCAGGCGCTCTCCGACTTCTGGTCGTTGTAGCCCATGGCGTAAGACAGCAGCAGTCCCGAAAGAAGTCCGCCGCCGTGCGCCCAGTTATTGATGCCGCTGAAGAGAAATCCGAAGATGATCAGTCCCACGACCCAGCCCAGCGACTGCTTGAAAATGGCCTCTCCGTAAGAGCCTCCGCGGCTTTTCCCGAAATAAATGATCGCGCCGATCAACCCGCAGATGGAAGCGGAAGCGCCGATGGTGAACTGGACGCCCGCCAGGACTGAAACGGCAAAACCGATGATGCCGGTCAGGATGTAAATGCTCACGAAACGGTGGAGCCCGAATTCACGCAGCACGAAAGGGCCGAGCTGGTAGAGCGCCATCATGTTGAAAACAATGTGCAGGATGCCCCCGTGCAGAAACGAGGCGGAAACCACGCTCCAGAAGTTGTGGTAATACATGACGGGAATGGCGCCGCTTGCCCCGAGCGCGAGCAGGCTTTGATTGGAAGGGGAGAGAAACGCCAGAGGGCTGCCTCCCGTGAAAATGCCCCGCAGATCCATGAGCAGCGCCAGGACGAAAAATGCGATGTTCACGTACAGAATCGTCTGCACCGGCTCAAACGCGAAAAAAATATTTTGCAGTTTTCCGGCCGTTTCATGCAGGCCGGGACGCACCAGTCCGCAGTAAGGGCAGGCCGGCTCATCGAGACTGATCAGCTTGCGGCAGTTCGGGCAGAGAATGGAATTTCTTTGAGCGGACATTGGGCATTCCTTAATGTTTTCGTAGAGGGAACCCTTAACAACAAAAAAAGGTGTTGTAAAGAAAAATGCGCCGGCGCGGTTGACTCCCGCACCGCAATATAGGATAGTGCCGGACGTCAGGAGGATCATGAGCATCAAAGAAAGCTGCCGTTTGAACATTACATCCGTTGCCTTTGGCGGCGCAGGCGTCGGGCGGGCCGACGGCCTGGTGATTTTTGTGCCGTTCACCGCAGCGGGGGATGTTGCCGACGTTGAAATCGTCGAGCGCAGGAAAAAATTCGCGCGGGGTCGCCTGTTGGGCATCCTAGAGCCTTCCCCGCAGAGAACGGAGCCGCTCTGCCGTTACTTCGGCCGGTGCGGCGGCTGTTCCTATCAGCACATCGCTTACCGTCATCAGTTGAACATCAAGCAGGCCCAGGTAAAAGAGGCTTTTTTGAAAATCGGGAAAGTGCCGGAGCCGCCGGTTGAAAAAGTTATCGCGTCGCCGTGTGCCTATGCCTACCGGGGCAAGGCCGAACTGCACACGGCCAAAACGCGCAAGGGGTTTCATCTGGGATTTATGGACACCTCCGGCGGCAGACTTGTGGATATTGAACGCTGCGAGATCATGGAGGAATCGATCAATCAGCAGATTAGCGAGGCAAGATCGCAGGAGCGCTTTGAACAAAGCGGCAGCGATCTGACCTTTTGGTCGAATCCGCAAGGCCGCGCGGGCGATGCCGTTGTGAGAACTGTGAAAAGCCGGGAATTTCTTGTCCCGCGCTCGGGATTTTTTCAGGCCAATTTATATCTGACGGACGCCATGGTGGACGAAGTGTGCCGCCTGGCCGGTTTGGAAAAAAGAGCGTCCATCCTGGATGCCTGCTGCGGATCGGGCCTTTTTTCCATTTTTCTGGCGCAAAGCGCCGAACGGCTGACCGGCGTTGAAATTCATGAAAAGTCCGTTCAGTACGCGCGGGAAAATGCCGAACGAAACGGGATACAAAATGCGAAGTTTATTTGCGCCGACATCGGGGATGTCTTAAGCGGCATGGCCGAAAGGCAGGATGCGGTTGACCTTATCCTTCTGGACCCCCCGCGCGCCGGTCTTGATCCGAAGACGCTCACCGCCATCTGCAAGGTGAAATGCCCCGATCTCATTTATGTTTCCTGCAATCCGGCAACACAGGCGCGCGATGTAAAATATTTAAACGAGTGCGGATATGTTCTTGCGAGCCTGCAACCCCTTGATATGTTTTCGCAAACCGAGCATATCGAAACGGTCGGCTGGCTGCGGCGGAAATGACCGGGATGGATCGTAGGGAACGGTCGCGGCCGTTCCTTAAAAAATGGTGGCTTTCTGATGAAAATATTGCTATTTTCCCCGGCAATTCAAGATATTTTGTCAATTTTCGAGGGAGGATGAGATGGCATCAAAAAGCAGGGAAGTCAGAATGGAACAACGCCGGGTACTGGAAAAGAAACTGGAACTCCGGCTGCAGAAACTGGAAGCGCTTGGGGCTGCCAAAGAAAAAGACCCCATGGTGAAAAATCTGAGATCGCAAATTCGTGAAACGGACATCCGCATTGCCGCTTTTGATAAAAACATTGCAAAAATTGAAGCATTGAAACAGGCCAAAGCCAAAAAACTGGCGGAAAAGGATGCGCCCAAGGAAGCCGCCGCCGCGCCGGAAAAAGAAGCCAAACCAAAGAAGAAGGCGGCAGCGGGTGAAAAGGAACCCAAGAAGAAGGCTGCTCCGGCTGAAGGAGAGGCCCCGAAGAAGCCGAAAAAAAAGAAAGAAGACGCCCCGGCCCAATAGCGCCTCCGAAAAAACGCAAACGGAATTTTTCCCGTGAAGAACGGGACAGAGAGTTACGGTTTATTGCCGTAACTCTTTTTTTTGAAGCACTGTGGGCATACCGCTAAATTATAAATTTTCCTCAGCTGTGGAAACGAATCGAGGGACAGGTTTACAAAAAGTTTTTTGCTGCTTCATCCGGTCAGCGGGCGCCGGCAGGATTTTTCATTGCCCGTTTTGCGTGATAGCGGGTGAAACGGCTCAGGGCCAGCGCCGCCCGACCGATGGAGGGAAAGACGGTGATTCCGGCAGCGGCCAGTTCCGTTTCCGCTTTCTGCGCCAGCGGCTTCATGCTCGCGGAGCTGTAACTGTGCAGAATGACCGCCAGCGGTTTTGTGAGCTCCTTTTTGAGCCGGCCGATCAACTTGAGATACGACTCCACCCAGAATTCCTTTTCCGTCTTGGAAACAAGTCCAAAATGATCAAACGCCACGTGGAGGATCAGCATGTCGGCCTCCTCGCAGGCGTCCAGAATTTTCATGGTTCCGAAGAATTTGTCGGGCGTTTCAAAATTGTTGAGGTCGATCGGATTTTTGAAAATCCGCCCGGCTTCCGTAGAAAACACATTGATCAGCTTTTGCCGGATGTCGTCGCCGAGCCGCGTCAATACGAGTCCCGCGTGAGAGAATTCGTCCGCAAGGATCACGCTTGCCCCGCCCCCAATGCCGACGATCACCATCCGGTTTCCCGCGGGCTCCGGCATCTGCTGAAACGCCAGCGCAACGTCCATCATCTCTTCAATGCTGCCGGCGCGAATGACGCCCGCCTGTTTCAGGAGGCCGTCCCAGA
>JAAZOZ010000009.1 GCA_012797505.1 Smithella sp.
GTATGAAGTCATGCAGACATAGCGGCCAGGTCATCAGCAATGGTGACGGATTGCATCCGGTAAAGATCCTGGGCGACCTCCATGCAAAATCAGTCAAAGAATTTGAAGATCAGAAAATGTGCCCATACCGCAGAGAAGGGAAGGGGTTGCTCAATCTGTTGCGCTTCGATGCGGTACTACCAGAAATGAACAAATGCCGAAGAAATTACCGGAGCAAGTGTCCGGCTTGTGACCTAAATCGTTTATGAATGAAAAATTCAGATGCGAGGAACGATTAAAAGAACATCAAGGGTCTGATTGGCGTGAATAGATGACATACATAGCTCATATTTCTGAAGATAAGAGGATTCATCTTCTGGACAACCATTTAAAATGTACGGCAGAGTTGGCATCTCAATTTGCCGCCGTATTTGGCGCTGCGCAATGGGGATACCTTTGCGGGTTATGGCATGATCTGGGAAAATACTCTGAGCCATTTCAAAGAATGATCAAAGCAGCCCATGACATGATGGATGATGCGACTAATTCGGCATACAAAGTAAATCATTCAACGGCCGGCGCTTTATGGGCAATAAAAAAGTTCGGCCCTCTCGGTCGGATATTTTCTTATCCCATTGCCGGTCATCACGCAGGATTGGCGGATTGGCAGGCCGATGAAACAGGCAATGCGGCTTTGTCTGTCCGGCTTAAAGAAAATAAGCTTCTGGAATTGGCCACAAAAGAAACAATTCCTCCCGAAATATTAGACAAGACTTTGCCGGATGAAAAACCGCCCAAAGGCGCTGACCCCGCTTTTTGGATTCGCATGCTTTTTTCCTGTCTGGTTGATGCTGATTTTTTAGATACGGAATCTTTTTTTGAAAAAGACAAGGCGCGCTTGCGCGGCCAATATCAAAATATCAATCAACTACTAATTTTATTTAATAAATTCATGGATCAAAAAACCATCCAGGCGAAAGATACGCATGTCAATCGTTTAAGAAAAATAATCTTGGAAAGATGTGTTGAAAAAGCGCAAGAGCCATCGGGCATCTATACTCTGACCGTTCCGACAGGCGGCGGAAAAACTCTTTCCTCAATGGCCTTTGCTCTCCACCATGCCTCAATTTACAACAAGAAACGCATTATCTATGTAATCCCCTACGTCAGCATTATTGAGCAAACCACGGATCAGTTTAACGAAATATTTGGCGATGCTGTCGTTGAGCATCATTCCAATCTGGAAACGGATGAGTTGGATGAATCGGCAACAAAAATGCGGCTTGCTTGCGAAAATTGGGATGCGCCCATTATTGTGACAACCGCTGTTCAGTTTTTTGAATCTCTTTTTGCCAGCCGGACAAGCCGTAGCAGAAAGTTGCACAACATAGCCGATGCGGTAGTCGTTCTTGATGAAGTGCAATTACTGCCGCCGGAATTTCTCAAGCCGATACTTCGCACCCTGGAAGAATTGAGAAAATATTATGGCGTGACAATGCTTTTATCCACCGCAACCCAGCCGGCATTTATACCTCAGCCGTCATTTAATTTTGATGGTTTAAAGGATACGCATGAAATCATCTCCTCGCCGCTTCAGCTCCACAAAGAGATGAAGCGTGTCCGGGTCGAAATTCTAAAATCTCTTGACGAAATCGTAGAATGGGAGGAGTTAATCGAACATTTAAAGAATTACCCAACGGTATTGTGTATTGTCAACCGACGGGATGATTGCCGCAAACTCTGGCAGATGATGCCGGAGGACACATTTCATTTGTCCGCACTGATGTGCGGAGCGCACCGTTCCCAAAGCATTGCCGAAATCAAGCGGCGATTGCAGGAAGGCATCCCGACGCGCGTCATAAGCACACAGCTTGTAGAGGCAGGTGTTGATTTCGATTTTCCTGTCGTTTTTCGCGCGCTGTGCGGGTTGGATTCCGTCGCGCAGGCCGCTGGGCGCTGCAATCGTGAGGGGCTTTTGAAAGAAGGACAGGTGTGTGTATTCAGGCCTCCCACCGAACCGCCTGTTGGCCACTTGCGACACGCGGCTGGTCTTGGCAAGCGACTGCTGGAAAAAGAAAGCCTTGATTTGATTGCACCTGAACAATTTTCTAAATATTTTCAGGAGCTTTACTGGTTACAGGGTGAAAGACTGGATCAGCATGGCATCCTTGCTGATCTTCGGGATGGCGAATTGCGTTTCAGTTATCGAACGGCGGCCTGGAAATTCAAAATGATTGACGATAGAAAGCAGGCCCCTGTCATTGTCGCTTATGGAGAAGGCGCGGAACTGATTGAAGAGCTTACCCGACGAAAGCCGGACAGGTATTTGATGAGGAAATTGCAGCGTTATATCGTCAACTTACCGCGGTATCTGCATAATAAACTGGTTAACGAAGGCGCGATACGCCTGATTCATGAGGACATCTACATCCAGGGCCATAGCGCCATGTATGATGACAAAATTGGTTTTTGCGCCGATCGTTCGGCGGTTTATGCGCCGGATGATCTAATCGTATAAAATTTTAAAGGAAGGGAGGTCACATGAATGACGCAAAAGTGAAAAGTAAGACGTTTTTTGTCAGGGTTTGGGGTGAGAATGCCTGTTTTACCCGCCCCGAAATGAAAGTGGAGCGCGTTTCATACGATGTCATAACGCCGTCGGCGGCGCGCGGTGTGCTGGAAGCTATTTTATGGAAACCAGCTATTTGCTGGCATGTGGAGCAGATTGATATTCTCAATCCGGTGAAATGGGCATCTGTCAGGAGAAATGAAGTGGGGTCCCGCATGTCGCCGCGCTCCGATGGAATTTTTATTGAGGAGCAGCGTCAGCAGCGCGCCGGATTATTTTTGCGTGACGTAGCTTATACAATACACGCACATTTCACCATGACGGAAAAGGCGGGCGCGGATGACAATGTCAACAAATTTCAGGAGATGTTTGCGCGCCGTGTTCAGAAAGGACAGTGTTTTAACCGGCCTTATCTGGGCTGCCGGGAATTCTCCGCCCATTTTGAGCTAATACCCGACGAGTCTTCCCTGCCTGAACCGGTCAGGGACACGCGCGATCTGGGCTGGATGCTTTATGACATGTGTCATGATGCAACAGGGAACAATGGAGGACACGTCCATACCTGCACAGCAGCTTGCCATCCATCTTTTTTCCAGGCACAAATTATCAATGGCTCAATAAATTTGAAAAAGGCGGAGGTGCGGGCATGATACTTCAGGCGCTTCACGCTTTATATAACAGAAAGAAGGATGATTTGCCGCCGCAGGGATTTGAGTCCAAGGAAATTCCTTTTCTGATTGTCATAGACAAAAATGGTCAATTTATTGCACTCCAGGATACAAGGACAAAGGATGGTAAAAAGCTATTTTCAAAAAAATTCACTGTACCAAAAGAGAAAGAAGGACGTTCAGGTAAAAATGCTTGGAAGATGGCCAACATACTATGGGATCATTATGGTTACGTTTTGGGCTGGCCGAAATCAGAAAACGATTCTGATATACAGATGGCAAAAAAGCAGCATCAATCTTTCAAAACGGCGATTGCTTTAATATCCAACACATATCCGAATAATATCGAAATTCAAGCCGTGAAAAATTTTCTTGCTAAAGAAACATTTGATGATGTGTTTGCCAGTCAGGAATGGCAGGAGTGCAGGAAAATCAAAGGTTGTAATCTGAGTTTTATTCTTGAGGGCTCTACCAGATTGGTTTGTGAAAATGAGGATATTCAATCATGGTGCAGCGATGCGTCAACTAACGAAGAAGACGCAGATGAGTCCAATGACCTTCAGGATAAGGAAGGCATTTGTTTAGTTACAGGCGAGCGAGCAGTTATTGCCCGATTGAATCCACGCACACCTATCCTTGGCGCAAGAAGTAACGCCAAAATCGTCGCTTTTCAGACCAATATGGGATTTGATTCTTATGGAAAAGAGCAAAGTTATAATGCGCCTGTCAGCAAAAAGGCATCATTTGCCTATTCGACTGCATTAAGTTATTTATTGGCAAAAGAATCAAAGCAGAAATTACTGGCAGGCGATGCCACAACTGTCTTCTGGGCCGAAAAAGAGCACCAACTGGAAAACGTTTTTGCGGACTTTTTTGGAGAACCGGCCAAAGACGACCAGACACAGGACATCAAATCCCTGATTGCCGCACTGCGCGCCCCGCAAATTGGCGCTAGACCGGAGCTTGACCCGCAAACAAAATTTTATGTTCTCGGTCTTGCGCCAAATGCCGCGCGCATTGCTGTGCGCTTCTGGTATGAGGGCACGGTTCAGCAGATTCTTGACCACATTGAA
>JAAZOZ010000113.1 GCA_012797505.1 Smithella sp.
ATAGCCTACAAGACCGAAAACGTGGTACAGAAAACTCGTGGACATGCTCCCCCTCCTTATATCGGAAATCTTCGTCGATTCCCTTTTGGGGGTTCATGTCCATCTTTTCAACAAAAAAAGTACGCATCAACCGGATGAACCAAATATTTTGTGTCAGGAGGATTTGAATTTGAAAAATTTTCAGGAAATGTACAAGGAAAAACTGCGAACGGCCGAAGAGGCGGTGCGCATCGTCAAATCAGGCGACTGGATCGATTTCGCCATGTTCAACGGCAAACCGGTTGTCTGCGACCGTGCGCTTGCGGCCCGCAAGGAGGAGCTGAAGGACATCAACATCATGGCGGCGGTAACGATTCCGCCGGTTCCTGAAGTCGTGCTCAAGGACCCCCAGGGTGAAGTTTTCACGTATAACGATCAGCACTTCAGTCTGCTCACCCGCATCCTGCAGCAGCAATGCAAAGGGGTTTTCTATCAGCCGACGCTCTACGGCGAGTCGGAGCTCTACATGAGATACGCTCAGTCGGACCCGTCAAAGCTGGGCACGAACCTGCGCGATGTTTTCTTCTGCCAGGTGACGCCGATGGATAAAGACGGCTTCTTCAACTGGGGCCTGCACAATTCCTGCTGCTATCTTCAGGCCACCACGGCCAAGGCCTGCATTTTGGAAGTGAACGAAAATATCCCCTATTGCTACGGCGGAAACATGGAGCGAATCCATATCTCCGAAGTCACCTATGTCGTGGAAGGCGAAAACACGCCGCTGGCCGAACTGCCCGAAGTTTCGCCGACCGACACGGACCGGAAAATCGCCGAAAATGTGCTGAGCTACCTGAAAGACGGCGACTGCATTCAGCTGGGCATCGGCGGCATGCCGAACATTCTGGGGAAGATGATCAGCGAGACGGATTTGAAAGACCTGGGGGGCTGGACGGAAATGCTGGTGGACGCCTACCGGGACATGTACGAATCCGGAAGAATGACCGGCAAACATAAGAAATTCGACACGGGAAAAATCAATTACACCTTCGCGCTGGGGAACAAAAAGCTATACGAGTGGATGGACCACAATCCCGCCATCGCCTCCTGTTCCGTCGGCTACGTGAATCACCCGACGCAGCTTTGCCAGATCGACAACCTCGTCTCCATCAACCAGGCGCTGCAGGTGGATCTGTACGGCCAGGTGAACGCGGAAAGCTCGGGATTCAAACAGGTGTCCGGCAACGGCGGCATGTCGGACTTTGTTCTCGGCGCCTACTGGTCCAAAGGCGGACGAAGCTTCATCTGTCTGCCCTCCACCCACACCAACAAAGACGGCTCGGTGATCTCCAGGATCGTGCCGAACTTCGACATCGGCTCCATTACCACCGTGACCCGCCAGATGGTGAACCATGTGGTCACCGAATACGGCTGCGTGTCGCTGAAAACCTGCCCCACCTGGCATCGGGCGGAAAAACTGATTTCCATCGCCCATCCGGATTTCAGAGACGACCTGATCAAGGAAGCGGAAAAGAGAAAGATCTGGAGGCCCTCCAACAAAAAATAGACGGAAAGCGCGTCTTCACCGGCGCTGCTTCAAGAAAGCGAAAAGAATGAGGGGAACGGTTTGACGCCGTTCCCCTCACGAATAGGGGATCAGAATTTGACCTGAGGCGGGGCTTTGGCTTCCCTGGGCGCTTCAAAGAAAGCGGCCTCCTTAAACCCGAACATAGAGGCGATGAGATTGGCCGGGAACGTCCGGATGGCCTGATTGTAGATTTTCACCGCGTCGTTGTATCTCATTCTTTCCACGGCAATGCGGTTTTCCGTGCCGGCCAGTTCAGTCTGCAGTTGCATGAAATTCTGATTCGACTTCAAATCCGGGTAGCGCTCCACCACGACCATCAGACGGTTGAGGGCGCCGGAGAGTTCATTATTGGCCGCGATCTTGTCGGGAACCGTTCCGGCTCCTCCGACTTTCGAGCGCGCGTTCGTCACTTCCACCAGCACATCCTTCTCCTGCTTGGCGTAGCCTTTGACCGTTTCCACCAGATTGGGAATCAAGTCGTAGCGGCGCTGCAGTTGATTTTCCACCTGCGCCCAGGCCGCCTTGATGGCGACGTCCATTTGGACGAATTTGTTGTAGTTGCCCGCGAAAAGGGAATACAGAGAAATTCCCAAAACCGCAATGACCGCCGCCACAATGATGATTTTCTTTCCTGCCGACATTTTTTTCTCCTCCATCGCGTTGAATTATTTTAACCCATCGATCCTATGACAGACTTTTTCCACTTCCCGCAAATACTTTTTGAACACCCCGATCACTTCTTCGCCGGAAAGATGGTCCTCTTTGGCCTTGATTTCGAAACAGCGCGCAAAGACGTTTGCGTCGACGCCAAAAACCCTGCCCGCTTCCTCAATCGTTTCCTTCTTTTGCCGGGGGAGGCCTGCCTGCTTTAAATACAGCATGGCGTTAAAAACGGAAACCAGGGCGACGAGTGACCGGCCGATCAGTTCTCTGACGCGCCGCGCCGACCCTTCGGATTCCAGATACCCTTCCCGAAGCAAAATGATCTTGGATTTGAGTTCCCGTTCGATCTGCAGGCGTAGATCCTCCGGTTTGAACACCAGCGGCTCCAGAACATTTTCCCCGTAAATCAAAACGCAATGGTTCTGCATGTTGAGAAATTCAATCGGATAGGCGTCGAGCGAGGAAGAAATGAATTCCTGCGTCAGGACGAGCGGCACGGCCACATTGCGCTTTCTCCATTTTTTCACCGGGGCAAAAGCGTCTTCCAGGCGGCTCATGCCTTCCGGCGTCAGGACGACCAGAAGATTGATGTCCGATTTTCCCTTCACATAGGAGCCGCCCGCCGCGCTGCCGTAAAGCATCAGAGAAACCAGATCCCTGCCGAAGGCATTGAGCCAGTCCTCGGTCAGGGGAACAAAAATGTCTTGAGGCTGATTCGGTATTCTTGCCATGTTCTCCATCCTTCGTTTTAAAAACCGCGGCCTGCGCCGCCGCCGCCGCTCATGCCGCCGCCGAAACCGCCAAACCCGCCGCCGAAGCCTCCGGAGCCGCCTCCCCGGCCGCCGCCGGAAAGCACCATCAACAGAATCCAGGGCAGCATCTCCCGTCCTGTTCTCGTTCCCAGAAGAACGGCCGCGGCAATCAGAAAAAACAGGATTCCCAAAATATTGATGCCCTTCTTTTCCGGGCGGGCGGCGCTGCGGTAAAAGGAGAAATCGCCGGTCAACTGAACCTTCGCGTCTTTGGCGAGATAGGCGCCGCAGGCCAGCATTGCATTGTAAAGCGCCTTGCCGGTCTCCCCCGCCTTGAGATGAGGCGCCACGACCTGATCGAGGATCGCGCCCACCCTGCCGTCCGGCAGGACGCCTTCGACGCCGTAGCCGGTTTCTATGCGGATTTTCCGCTCCTTGACGGCCAGCAGAATCAAAACACCCTTGTCCTCGCCTTTTTTCCCGATCCCCCAGGCCTGATAAAGACCGCTCGCATAAAGGTTGATTTCTTCGGCAGGCCCCAGTTCCGCCAGCGAAACCACGACGATCGCCGTTCCTGTCTTCTCCAGAATTTCCCGCGACAGGGATTCCATTTTTGCGGCATTTTCAGGATCGATCACGCCGGCAAAATCATTGACGGCCGTTCCCTTATGCGCAGGGAACCGATCCGCCGCTTCCGCAGCAAAAGAGGTCAGCGCAATCAGGACAAATACACACAGAACAAGTAAGGTTCGGAGCCGCGCCGGCAAATCGTATGGTTCGTTAATTTTCACAAAAGGCTCTTCAATGGTTGTTTTTTCTTCACGGTCGGAACTATTGCGTAAAGCCCGGGCCCTGTCAACTCAAATATAGGCATGAGATATTGCTTGCGCAAGGCGTCATTCAATACTAAACATTCGCCGATGACAACTGCAAAGATCATTTTCATTCATCCTCCCGTCGTGAAACCCTCCGAACCGCCGGCGGGCATTGCCAGACTTTCCGCCTGCCTGAAAGCCAACAGCGTCGAGCACGGCGTCATCGACGCTAATCTGGAAGGCATGCTCCATCTGATGCGCGCCTTCGCCCGCACGGAAACGCCTGTCGGCCGCTGGAGTCGCCGCGCCTGCAAAAACCTGGAGGAAAACCTGGCCGCGCTGCAAAACCCCGGTACTTTCTGCAATCAAAGCCGGTATTCCCGCGCCGTCATGGATATTCACCGCGTTCTGCACACGGCCGGGAAGCCCTTCGGCGTTCAATTGTCTCTGTCCGACTATGAAGACGGCCGACGCTCCCCGCTGAGAAGCGTTGATTTAATTCAGGCGGCCGAACAGCCGGAAGTCAATCCTTTTTATTCTTACTTTTCCGCGCGTCTGGCGCAGGCGCTTGAGGAATCTCCGGACTTTATCGGCTTCTCCATGAATTTCTTAAGCCAGGCGCTCTGCACCATGGCCATGATCGGCTTCGTCAAAAAAATTCATCCGCGGCAGAAAATTCTCCTGGGCGGATCGCTCGCAACTTCCTGGATTCGTCTTTCGGGGCGAACGAATCTGTTTTCCGGCCTGGTTGACCGAATGGTGGAAGGAGCGGGGGAGGAAAAACTCTTGGCGCTGCTGGGCATGCCCCCTCGCCGGGAAGGCCCCTCGGCCGATTATGACCTGCTGGAAAAAAACCGATATTTTTCTCCCGGTTTTATCCTGCCCTACAGCGCGGCCGAGGGCTGCTGGTGGCGAAAATGTTCTTTCTGCCCGGAAAAGGCGGAAGCAAATCCCTACCGGCCTCTGTCGGCCTCCCGCGCCGCGGCGGAATTGGAAGCGCTTGCGCGAAAGACGCAGGCGTCCCTGATTCATCTTCTGGACAGCTCTATTTCTCCCGCGCTCCTGCAGGCGCTGATCGAAAATCCGCCCGGTTCGCCCTGGTACGGCTTTGCCCGCGCAACGAGGCATCTGGCGGATGAGGATTTTTGCCGGGCGCTGAAAAAAAGCGGCTGCGCGATGCTGAAGCTCGGCATGGAATCCGGTCATCAGGGAGTTCTGGATGCCCTCTCCAAAGGCATCGATCTTGCCGAAGCCTCTGCTGCGCTCCGGGCGCTCCATCGCGCAGGCATTGCCGTCTATGGTTATTTTCTGTTCGGCACGCCGCCGGAAACGGAGGCAGACGCGCACGAAACGCTGGATTTCATCGTTCGGCATTCCGAATATATTTCTTTTTTGAATCTGGCGATTTTCAATCTGCCGGCCGGGAGCGAAGAAGCCCGCAGCCTGTCCACACAGAAATTTTATGAAGGCGATCTGTCCCTGTACCGAAGCTTTTTGCACCCCGCCGGATGGCAGCGTGGGAATGTTCGCAATTTCATTGAAAAAACATTAAAAAAGCATCCGGCTGTCGCTCCCATCATCCGGCGCACGCCGGAATTTTTCACTTCCAACCACGCGCCTTTTTTTGCCTTTTTGAAAAATTCAAAATAATTCTTTTCCTTCTATTGACAATGCCTAGATGTTGTGGTTAATGGAAGCCATCATACAATATGTAGTATTTTTTAATTGTTTACTAACCCTCTTATTTTCATACACAAAGGAGTTCATTTTCATGGAAAAGAAGACCTATGCCCCGATCGTCCCGGAATTGACAAAAAACGCCATTACGGTTCTGGAGCGGCGCTATCTGAAGCGCGACAAAGAGGGAAAGGTGCTGGAGGCTCCGGTTCAAATGTTCCGGCGCGTGGCGGATACCATCGCCGCCGCGGACAGGAAGTTTAATGAAAAAGAGGATACGACCGCGATCGCGGAAGAATTCTACCGAATAATGACCCAACTGGAATTTCTGCCCAATTCCCCGACGCTCATGAATGCCGGGCGTGAACTGGGACAGTTGTCCGCCTGCTTTGTCCTGCCGGTGGGCGATTCCATGGAAGAGATCTTTGACGCCGTGAAGTTCACCGCGCTGATCCACAAATCCGGCGGAGGAACCGGATTTTCCTTTTCGCGCCTGCGTCCGGCCAATGATGTCGTTCTGACCACCACCGGCATTTCCAGCGGGCCGATCTCCTTCATGCGTGTTTTCGACGTAGCGACCGAAACGATCAAGCAGGGCGGAACGCGCCGGGGCGCCAACATGGGCATTCTGCGCGTCGATCACCCGGACATCATGGATTTCATCATGTGCAAGGCCGACAAAAAGCAGCTCAACAATTTCAACATTTCCGTGGGGCTGACGGAAGCTTTCATGAAAGCGGTGGAAAAAGACGAAAACTACGATCTGATCAATCCCCGCGACAATCAGGTTTCCGGAACCCTCAACGCCCGCAAGGTTTTCAACCGCATCGTCACGCAGGCCTGGGAAAACGGGGAGCCGGGCATCGTTTTTCTCGACCGGCTCAACCGGGACAATCCGACGCCCCACGTCGGGCAAATCGAATCTACGAATCCCTGCGGAGAGCAGCCTTTGCTTCCGTATGAATCGTGCAACCTGGGCTCCATCAACCTGGGCAAAATGGTCCAGAACGGCAAGATCAACTGGAAAAGACTGGGCCGCGTGGTTCAACTGGCCGTCCATTTCCTGGACAACGTCGTGGAAGTCAACAATTATCCCCTGCCGAAAATCCACGAAATGACCATGGGCAACCGCAAAATCGGCCTGGGCGTCATGGGCTGGGCGGATATGCTGATCGCACTGGGCATTCCCTACAATACCGAAGAAGCCATTGAACTGGCCCACAAAATCATGGGGTTTATCAATGAACAGGGGCATGCCGCGTCCCGTGCGCTGGCCGGGAGCCGGGGCGCCTTTCCGAATTTCAAAGGGTCCCTTTACGACAAAAAAGGCGAGCCGCCCCTGCGCAACGCCACCGTGACCACCATTGCACCCACCGGTACGATTTCCATCATCGCCAATGCCTCTTCCGGTGTGGAACCCCTTTTTGCCGTATCCTACGTCCGTCAGGTAATGGACAATGATATTCTGCTGGAAGTCCATCCCCTCTTTGAAGCCATGGCCAAAGAAAAGGGATTTTACTCACCGGAGCTGATGCAGCGGATCGCCGAACACGGCACGCTTCACGGCATCACGGAAATTCCGGAAGAAATTCGAAACGTGTTTGTCACCGCGCACGACATTACGCCGGAAGTGCACATTCGGATGCAGGCCGCCTTTCAAAAATACACGGACAACGCGGTCAGCAAAACCGTCAACTTCGCCAAAAGCGCCTCGATTCAGGATGTGGCCCGCGTCTATGAGCTGGCCTACAAGCTCGACTGCAAGGGCGTCACGATTTACCGCGACGGCTCAAGGGACCATCAGGTGCTGAGCGTCGGAAAAAAGGAAGAGGCGGAAGCGGGCGCCGCCCAGGGAAAGCCGGCCACCAAACGCGAACGGCCCAAAGTCCTCAAAGGCTGGACCTATCAGATGCAGACGGGATGCGGACCGCTGTATGTCACGGTGAATGAGGACGACACGGGTCTTTTCGAACTCTTTACGACGATGGGCAAAGCGGGCGGATGCGCCGCCTCCCAGAGCGAAGCGATCGGACGCATGGTGTCGCTGGCCTGGCGCAGCGGACTTGGGGCGCGTCAGGTCGTCAAACAGTTGCAGGGCATTTCCTGCCATTCCCCTTCAGGCTTCGGTGAAAACAAGGTTTTGTCCTGCGCCGACGCGGTGGCCAAAGCGATTCAGGCGCATGTGGCGGCCAACGGCGGCAAGGTGCAGCATGTGAAGCGCGTTTTCCTCAAAGGCGCCTGTCCGGACTGCGGCGGCATCATCGAACATGAGGGAGGCTGCGCCGTCTGTCGCCTCTGCGGCTACAGCGAGTGCGCGTAAGCGCGCCGTCAGGAGTCATGACGAAACGGAAG
>JAAZOZ010000114.1 GCA_012797505.1 Smithella sp.
CGACGAAGCGACGCTGGTGGAAAGCTTCGTCATTCTGAACGCGGTGGGCGGCGAGTGCTTCGACGACTTCCAGCGGTTGCGAGAAGATCCGGGATTGAGCGGCATGATCGGGCATGGGATCCCCTCCCCGGAAGCGGCCCGTCAGTTCCTGTATCAGTTTCACGAGGAGAAGAAGATCGAGGAGGCCAAGCAGCGGCGGCGGGGGGAGGAAATCGCCTATATCCCGGAGGAGACCGAGCCACTGAAGGGTTTGGGGTTGGTGAACCGGGCGTTGGTGCAGGAAGTAGGGCGACGCTGCCCGGATCAGCGGATCGCGACGGTGGATCAGGATGCGACCATCATCGAGAGCCGCAAGCAGGAAGCGCTGCGCACCTACGAAGGGGAACGGGGCTACCAACCGATGCTGGCGGTGTGGGCGGAGACGAACCTGGTGCTGGCCGACGAGTTCCGGGACGGGAATGTGCCCGCGATGATGGACCCGCTGACGGTGGCCAAGCAAGCGTTTGCGGCGCTGCCGGAGACGGTGACGACGTACTACTACCGGGGCGATTCGGCCTGCCATGAAAGTGATCTGATTAACTGGCTGCGGGACGAGAATCGCGCGGAGGGGCCGCGCGGACGCATCGGATTCGCAATCAGCGCACGGATGAGCGAGGCGTTGAACAAGGCGATTGGGAAGGTCCCGGAAGAGGCGTGGGCGGCGTATGGGCAACCGCATCCGGTGGAGATTCGCGAATGCGCGGAAGTGAGCTTTGTGCCGGGGGAGAAGTCCGAGCACAAGGATACGCAACCCTTGCGCTACGTTGCGATCCGGATTCGGCAGCGTCAGGAGAGCCTGTTTGCCGACGGCAGCAAGGGGAAACATTTCGCGGTGTTGAGCAATATGCGGGAATGGAAGGCGAGCCGGCTGATCGAGTGGCATCGGGAAAAAGCAGGCACGGTGGAAGCGGTGCATGACGTTTTGAAGAACGAACTGGGGGCGGGGGTGATGCCGTCGAAGTACTTCGGAACGAACGCGGCCTGGCTGCGGCTGGCGGCGATTTCGCACAACGTGATGACGGCGCTGAAGAGGTTGGCGCTGCCGGCGGAGTTGCTCACGGCGCGGCCGAAGCGGTTGCGGTTCCTCATCTTCAACACGCCCGGCCGGCTGGTGCATCACGCACGGAGAATCGTGCTGCGATTAGCGACGACGGCGGCCCGACTGACCGAGTGGCTGGAGGCGTTGAAGCTGCTGCCGCTACGAGTCTAAATCCACCTCAGGATCCTTATCGACGGATTTGCAGACCTCTTTTTCGGAGCGAGGGCTGAGGTGTGCTTGCCCGCGGCATTTCGTCGCCGCCGCAGCGGAAACGACGGCCCTTCTCAGCCATCCTGCAAGCCAACGCGCCCGAACTGCCACTATTTCTTCACCGCTGTAGGCCCGTCCCAGCGCCGGCCCCTCGAATGATGATAGCTATCGACGGATTGGGGGCGAAGCTTACTTGTAGCGTGAAAGCAAGCCGGTCCGTGCTAACCAAGCCAGTCTTGCCGTCAGGCGGTCACGTAAACCGTTGCATTCGCGCTTTCTTTCTGTTACCAAGGAAATCAG
>JAAZOZ010000115.1 GCA_012797505.1 Smithella sp.
CGAAGCACAGGGCAAAGTTATGCTGACCATGATGGTCGGTATGGCCATGACCGAATCCGTCGCGATTTACGCGCTGGTTATTTCTCTGGTCATGCTGTTTGCCAACCCGATCGTGAAGTTGATTGGTTTGGGCTAATCAAAATTATCAGCTATTCTTAAAAGGGGAAGAAGCAAATAACAAAGGACTTCTTCCCCCTTTTTATGTTTCATCGGCTCCGACCCTGCCGCGCAGTTCCTTCTTTTGCGACAGCCGCTTCTTTTCATCCAGCATTTTTCCCTTGGCCCTCTGGCTTCTTTTTCTTTTTTGCCTCCGAATCTTTTCCGCTTTTTCCTTTTCGGCCGCCACAAATCCCTTTTGACGCTCTTCGATTTTATTGAGGAGCAGGCGGCGTGCCAGATGGCGGTTCAGACTCTGGGATCTTTCCCTCTGGCATTTCACGGTAAGGCCGGTCGGAAGGTGGGTCAGCTGAACGCAGGTGGAAGTTTTGTTGACTTTCTGTCCTCCGGGGCCGGAGGATCGGACAAAGGATTCTTCGATGTCTCGTTCGGAAACGCCAAGCTCCTGCATGCGCAGCGCAAGCGCTTTTTCTTTTTCCGCGGAAACCGGCATAAGCGGCTCCTCACAACTCAGGGGATGGAGTAGATTTCGTCGCCGATCAGATTGATCCAGTTTTCGGCGAGAATTTCACGGGCTTCCTCCATTTTATCGACGCCGATGATCACGATGGTTTCTTTTCCGATGCGGTTGATGGTCGTGTACAGGTAGAGGATATTGATGTCGCCTTTTGCCAGCGGCTTCAGGATGGCGTTGATGTGCCCCGCGTGCAGGGGGATTTCGGCGGCCAGCACCGGCGTCACTTCCACATTGAAATTGAAGCTCTCCAAAAGAGCGGCGGCGCGGTCGGGGTCGTTGACCACCAGCCGGACGCGGCTGTCCTCCTCAATGCTGGCGGCGGAGACCGCGATCGTGTTGATGTCTTCCGTGTGCAGAATATGCGTCATCCTGGCGAAAGAACCGGGAACATTGCCCAGCAGAACGGAAATTTGTTTAACGGCCATACCTGTCCTTTACTTTTGAACGTATTCGTATCCGGCGGTAAACGCCTTGCGGTTGATGTCCGCCAGCGCCTTTTTCCGGCTTCCCATGATCGTCTCCAGGGTTTTCAGATAAATTTCAGGCGGGACAATGCCGGACTGCCGGACGAAGGCGCCCATCATCACGATGTTGGCGGTCCGGGCGTTGCCGAGTTCCTGGGCCATGTCGGAGCAGGGAATGTAAAAGGTTGTGATGTCCTGGCGGCTGGGGGACGCCTCGACAATCGAGGAATTGATCAGGATGCTTCCCCCGGGAGTCACGCGGTTTTGAAACGTAAACAGCGCGGGCTGGTTCATCACCACCAGGTAGTTCGGCTCCGACGCGACGGGCGAGGCGATTTCATCATCGCTCACCGCCACGGTGCAGTTGGCCGTTCCGCCCCTCATTTCCGCGCCGTAGGCGGGCAGGTAGGTGACATGAAAGCCCTTGCTCATCGCGCTCTGGGCCAGGCTGGTGCCCATCATCATGACGCCCTGGCCGCCGAAGCCTGAAAAGATTGTTTTGGTAATCATGGCCGGGCCTCCGCCGTTTTTCCGGATTGCCCCGTTTGATCTTTATATACGCCGGGAGGAAAGACTTTGCTCATGACCTCGTCAATGTATTTGCAGGAATCGACGGACGAGAGTTTCCAGTTGGTCGGGCAGAGAGAAAGCACTTCCACCAGAGAAAAACCCAAACCGGCCATCTGGCACTGAAAGGCTTTCCGGATGGCTTTTTTGGTTTTGTTGACGCCGGCCGGGGAGCTGACCGCACATCGCTCCACGTAGGTGGCGCCGTCGAGCTGGGAAAAGATTTCGCTGACCTTGACCGGATAACCGTCCACGGCCTGTTTGCGGCCGGCGGGCGTGGTGGTGGAGCGTTGATTCAGCATCGTGGTCGGGGCCATCTGTCCGCCGGTCATGCCGTAAACCGCATTGTTGATGAAGATGACGCTGATATTTTCGCCGCGGTTGGCGGCATGAAAACTTTCGGCAATGCCGATGGCGGCAAGGTCTCCGTCGCCCTGGTAGGAAAAAACGAGCCGGTCGGGAAGACAGCGCTTGATGGCCGTTGCCATGGCCGGACCGCGTCCGTGAAGCGCTTCGATCATGTCCACGTCAAAGTAATTGTAGGCCAGCACGGCGCATCCGGCCGGCGGAACGCCGATCGTGACGCCCCGAATGCCCATCTCGTCAATCACTTCGGCGACCAGCCGGTGGACGATGCTGTGCCCGCAGCCGGGACAGTAATGAAAAATATTTTCTTTCAGGCTCTCGGGATGCTTGAAAACGATCTTGGCCATGGTTGAATCAATCCTTTTGCTCATAGACCCTGGCGATGACATTGGCCAGTTCCGCGGGCGTCGGAACGGCGCCGCCCGGTCGTCCGTGAAATTCGATGTCGGCGTATCCCTGCAGGGCCAGTCGAACGTCTTCCAGCATCTGGCCGGTGCTCATTTCAAACACCAGGAAATTGTTCACCTTTTCTGAAAGGGTCCGCAGCCTCATTTCCGGGAAGGGCCACAGCGTGATCGGGCGGAAAAGCCCGATTTTCATGTCATGGCTGCGCAGCCTTTTGATGGCGCCCTTGGCGATGCGCGCCGCGGTTCCGTAAGCGACGATGACGAGCTTTGCGTCGTCGATCCGGTGTTCTTCACAGCGGGTTTCGTTTTCGGAGATCACTTCGTATTTCCGGGCCAGTTTCCAGTTGTGCGCTTCGCTGTCCACCGGATCCAGAAGAAGGCCGCGGATGAATTTGCTTTTGCCGCTGCCGGCGCCGCGCAGCATGAATTTTTCAGGATACTGCCGTGGTTTGGGCTTTTTGAAGATTACCGGCTCCATCATCTGGCCCATCATTCCGTCGGCCAGAATCATGGCGGGCGTGCGGTATTTGTCGGCCAGATCGAAGGCGTCCATGGTCAGGTCCGCCAGTTCCTGGCAGCTTCCCGGCGCGAAAACGATGGTGCGGTAATCGCCGTGGCCGCCGCCCCGCGTGGCCTGGAAGTAATCGCCCTGCGACGGAAGGATGTTGCCCAGTCCTGGTCCTCCGCGCATGATGTTGACGATGATTCCGGGCAGCTCCTGCGCCGCCATGGAAGAAATGCCTTCCTGCTTCAGGGAGATGCCGGGTCCGGAGGAGGACGTCATCACCCGGACGCCCGCGGCCGCTGCGCCGGCAATCATGTTGATGGCCGCCACTTCGCTTTCGGACTGAATGAAAACGCCGCCTTCAGCGTTGCGCATGTGCTCGGCCATGTATTCGGTCAGTTCGTTCTGCGGCGTGATCGGATAGCCGGCATAAAAACGGCAGCCCGCGCGGATCGCGGCTTCGCCGATCACATTGTTTCCGGACATCAGAATTTTATTCACGGTAAACCTCTATGGCGATTTCCGGGCACATGGTTGCACAGATCGCGCATCCGTTGCATTCTTTGGTTTCATCGACGCACACGGGATGGTACCCCTGCGCGTTGTATTCTTTGGACGGCATGATATGGTCTTTGGGACAGAAATGCACGCAGAGTCCGCATTCCTTGCAAAGTTCTTTTTTGATCAGGATGTAACCTTTCAAAACCACTCCCCGATTTCGATTTTGTCCCAGGCGCTGTTGTGTCCGGGGGATGCTATCTTGCGCATAATGTTCATAAAGTCAAGAAATTTTAGCTCATAGCCCGTAGCGCGTAGGGTATTGAAGGAACGGTTCTATTTTTTACAGTGTAGTGCGGGATTTTAACCCCGCTGATACCGTGACCAATATCCCGAGAGCTTTGAATAACGGCCATTTTTGTCATTTCGACCGAAGGGAGAAATCTTGAACAAACGGCCATTATTAGATTTCTCGTCGCTCACGCTCCTC
>JAAZOZ010000116.1 GCA_012797505.1 Smithella sp.
AGAGCGGGAAAAGGAAATGTGCAAGACCATTCCGCTGGGATACATCGGTCTGCCGAGCGACGCGGGCGATCTGGTCGCATTCCTGGCGTCCGACGCCTCCCGCTACATTACCGGCCAGGCCGTCAATCTCGACGGGGGTCAGTGCATGGAACTGTAGGAAACGAATCCGTAGGGAACGGTTTGAAACCGTTCCCTACAGTTATCACATCAACAGCAACAACCTGTTTTTAAGGAGGAATTTTTTATGGATAACGTTATCGGCGGCAAGCTCGTTGCGGACGCCCTGGTCGAAAGGGGCGTGGATTATATTTATTCATTGAGCGGCGGGCACATTACACCCATTTACCAGCATCTGGAAAACACTCCCATCACCCTTTTTGACGTGCGCCACGAACAGGCGGCCGTCTTTATGGCCGAAGCCGCGGCCCGGCTGACCCGCAAACCCGCGGTGGCGATGGTCACGGCCGGACCGGGATTTACCAATGCTTTAAGCGGCATTGCCAGCGCCAGGCTTTCCAACGCGCCGGTCATTCTCATTGCCGGCTGTGTGGGCACCGAAGCCATGGAAAAGCTGGACCTTCAGGATATGACCCAGCTTCCCGTCATTGAACCGATGGTGAAGAAAGCCTTCGTCTGCTATGTCCCAGAACGGATTCCCGAATACGTGGACATGGCCTTCCGCGCGGCGATGAGCGGACGGCCGGGACCGGTTTATCTGGAATTCCCCTGCAACATTCTCAATGCCAAGGTCGATCCGGCCGCGGTCAAGAAGCCCCGTACGACGGTCGTTTCCAAACCGGTTGACCGCGAAAACACGAGGAAGGTTGTCGATTTGCTCAAAGCGGCCAAAAGTCCGGTCGTCATCGGCGGCAGCGGTCTGTGGTATTCCGATGCGGAAAAAGAAATTCTCGAATTCGTGGAAAAAATCGGCATTCCGATTTACACGGCGGGCGCGGGCCGCGGCGTGGTGCCGGATACGCATCCCCTTTGCTTTGAAGGCTCCCTGGCCATCCGGCCGGGTTCGGCCATGATTTCGCTCATGACCACCGATCTGGTGCTCTTCCTGGGCGGCCGGTTGAGTCTCTTCTACATCTTCGGCGAAATTTTCCCATCGACGGCCAAGTTTATCCAGGTCGATATCGCCGCCGACGAAATCGGCCGCAACCGCACGATTGATCTCGGCATCGTCAGCGATATCAAGGCGTTTCTGAAGGAGCTCAACGCCGTCATCGACGATCAGAAAATCGCCGACACGCTGAAAAAACAGTTCCAGCCCTGGGTGGATACCGTCCGGGCAGCCCATGAAGCCGGCAAAAAAGACGCCAAAACGATGTGGGAATGCGAGACCCTGCCCATGCATCCCATGCGCCTGGCCAAAGAGGTCAACGAATTTATGAATCGCGAGGATGACATTGTCGTCGCGGACGGCGGGGATACGTCCACCTGGATGGGCATGACGAGAACCGTCAAAAAGGGCGGCACGTATCTGGACTACGGCCTTTACGGCTGTCTGGCCGTCGGGATTCCCTACGCCAACGCGGCCAAGCTCAAAAACCCGGATAAGCGCGTGCTCCTCATCATGGGCGACGGATCGGTCGGCTTCAACTTCATGGAATTTCACACGGCAATCCGCAAGAAGCTGCCCATCGTCGTCGTGATCGGCAACGATCAGTCCTGGGGGATGATCGCGCACAGCCAGACCCTCCGGCTGGGACACAATATTCCCAACGGCACGGAGCTGGGCTGGGTGGATTACCACAAGATGGTAGAAGTCCTGGGCGGCTTCGGCGCGCTGGTGGAAAAACCCGAAGACATCAAGCCCGCGCTGGAAGCGGCTTTTGCCTCCGGGAAAACCGCCTGCATCAATGTCAAGGTAGATCCTTCCGTGATCAGCCCCGGCAGCGTTGCCCTGGCCAATCTCGGCGGATACAAATGCGAATGAGTTGCCGGCAGGACGCCGACTTTGAAGAGAGGCAAGATACACATCCATGAATTCACAGAAGAAGGAGGCCCCATGAATAACGTCACTGCCCCCAAGGAATACAAGCTGTCCACCCGAAGCACCTACTACATCTTCGCACTGCTCTTTCTGCTGTATTTCTTCGATTACGTGGATCGAATGATCGTGACGTCCCTTTTTCCCTTCATTCAGAAGGAATGGGGGCTGACCGACACCCAGTCCGGATTGCTCGTGTCGATGGTTTACTGGTCCATCGTCGCTTTCGTGCTTCCGGTTTCGATCCTTGTGGATCGCTGGAGTCGTAAAAAGACCATCGGCATCATGGCCTTTTTATGGAGCATGGCCACGTTGGCCTGCGCCTTCACCAAGACCTTTCCCCAACTGCTCATGACCCGGGCCGCCATCGGAATCGGCGAGGCCGGATACGCCCCGGCCGGCACGGCGATGCTTTCGGGCTTGTTCCCCGAGGAAAAACGGTCGCGGATGATGGGCCTCTGGAATATGTCCATCCCTCTCGGAACAGCCGTCGGCATCGGGCTGGGAGGATTCATTGCCGCGCACTGGGGATGGCGTCACGCTTTCGGCGTGGTGGCCATTCCCGGGGCGATTGTGGCCCTCCTTTTTTTCTTCGTCAAGGATTACAAGACCGTGGAGCTTACGAAGACCGATGCAGCCTGCACAACCGGTCCCGGTAAAATCAAAATGGGTAAGATGGATATTGTCTGGGAATTTCTCCGGACCCCTTCCCTGATTTTTACCAATCTCGGGTTTATCGGCTGCATCTTCGCCAACAATGCCATCATGGTCTGGCTTCCCACCTATTTTCACCGGACGACGGGCATCCCCATGAGCGAAGCGGGCATCAAGGTGAGCATGCTCATGATTCTGGCCATTATCGGGCTGCCCCTGGGAGGGTGGCTGGCGGATATGTGGTTTAAGAAGCGGGCGAGTGCGCGGCTCTTGTTCCCCGCGATTACGTCCATCCTCAATGCCCTCGTTATCTTTACTGCTTTTACCTTCCTGGAGGGAAAAACGCAGTATTTTACGCTTCTGGGCATGGGCGTTCTGGCCTCCGCATTTGCCCCGGCTGCGATTATCGCCACCCAGGAGGTTATCCATCCCGGCCTTCGGGCGATCTCGTATTCGGTTTGCGTGATTGTTCAGAATCTTTTTGGGGCATCACTGGCGCCCATTGCGATCGGGAAGATCTCCGATCTTCATGGCATCGAGGCAGCCATGTCGATCGTGCCTGTCTTTCTGGTGATTTCGTCCCTGTTGTTTTTTGCCGGCTCTTTTTTCTACAAGAAGGACCTGGATAAAGTGGAAAAGATTACCCTGGAATGTGAGAATTAGAGAATATAGAGAACGGTCGAGATAACCTGACCACCTGATGACCTGAAGGTCACACGAGGTGGCACGAGGTCACACCGCCGTTCTCTACTACGAAGGAAAAAGGGAATTATGAAAGCGGTTGTCTTTCGCAAGGACAGGGGCCTCGTCTACGAAGAGGTCCCCGATTATACGGTTGCTGAAGATGAGGTGCTGGTCAAAACGGCCAACACCGGATTTTGCGGCTCCGATCATTCCCTGGTCGCCGGCGGTCATCTGGCCGACGGCTATATCCTGGGACATGAAATCAGCGCCGTCATCGTGGAAAAAGGGGCGGCCGCCGACGGCCCCCCTGTGGGAACCAGAGTCTGCATCCGTCCCACCTACTGCGGAAAATGCGCCAACTGCCTTTCCGGCCGGCCGCACCTCTGCCGGGTTCACCGGCGGACCGCCGGAATCGGCGATTTGCCGGGCGGCTTCGCGGAGTATGTCAAAGTCTATCCGCAGATGCTGATTCCCATCCCGGACGGCGTCGATTCCCGAAACGCGGCGCTCGCGGAAACCTTTGCCGCCGCGCTGCACGGCATCAACTGCACCAGCGACCGGAAAGGATCGGCGCTGGTCATGGGAGGCGGCCCCATCGGCCTCTGCGCCGTCCGGCTGCTCAAAATTTTCGGCTACAGCCCGGTCGTTCTTTTCGAACCGGTCGCGTCCAAGCGCGACATCGCCGTTTTGTACGGAGCCGATCAGGTCTTCGATCCGCTGGCAAAAGACGCGGATCAGAAAGCGATGGCGGCTGCGCCCGGGGGCTACCGGAAAATATTCGAGTGCTCCGGCGTCAAGGCCAACATCAACCGCGCCGTTCTTCTGGCCGAGGACGCCGGAGAAATCTGCATCGTGAGCATGATCTTTTCCCCGGTCAGCCTGGAGGCGCCTTTCCTGGTCAACCTCAAGGAAATCCGTCTGACGGCTTCCAACTCCAACACGCACGCGGAAAACATTCAGTGTCTGAACTGGATGGCCCAGGGCAAACTGGACGCCCGGCCGCTGATCTCCGACTACGAGCCGCTTTCGCGCCTGCCCGACGTCTATCGGGAAAGAATCGACACCGGCCTGGCCGTCAAAGTGCTGTTGAAAATCGGCAAGGAATTTTAAAAGACGGAGGAGGCATGTCCGAATCCTATCAACTGATTTACGGCTTTGTGCATTGCCGGGGAAGGACCGAATACAGCGCCGGGGAAGTCGATTCAAAAGAGGAAGCCGAAGCCTGGGTGAAAAACCACCGGGAAGGCCTGCTGCCGAAAATAAAAATACCGACCGACGACCCGATTCGATATTGCCGGGCGGCCTGGTGCCCTTTTAAAAAGCAGCAACCCTGGTTTGATATGAGACCCAAAGGGGACACCCAGGCGGCAAAGATGAAAAAAGAGCAAGGATGAAAGATATGGGAGCCAAAGAAAGACGCGAAAGAGAAAAAGAGCGGCGCAAAAATCATATTCTGGATACGGCCCGGGAACTTCTTCTGGAAAAGGGATTGAACGCCACTTCCATCAATCAGATCGCCCGGCGCTCCGAACTCAGCATCGGCGCCATCTATTTTTATTACAAGGACAAGGAGGAAATTTTCGCGGCGCTTCAGGTGGAGGGGCTGGAGCTGCTGTACCGCGCCATCCTGGCGGCCATCGACAAGAAAGCGACGCCCGAGAAGAAAATCCGCGCCATCGCCCAGGTCTATTTGCGCTTCAGCGAAGAGAACAAAAATTACTTCGACATCATCAACTATTTTCTGGCGTCGCCGGGAACCATCTTTTCCCCCGTACTGAAGAAAGAAATCGACGCGCACGGCAACGCCAGCATCGCTCTTCTGGCCGACACGATCCGCGAGGGAATCGACCGGGGACACTTCAAGAAAGTGGACCCCCGACGGCATGCCTTTATTCTCTGGAGCACTTTCAACGGCGTGATCCAGATCAAGAAGCTGGAAAAAACCATCCTCGGCAAAGGCGAACATCAATCCCTGTATATGGAGGCCCTGGAGCATTTCCTGAGCGGCCTGCGCGCGTGATCATCTGTAAAAACGGAACGGCTGTTTTGATTGCGGTCGGCGCATGGGAACAAAGGAACGGGTCAGATGCCCCATTTATTTCACGGTAAATTTGTTCTCCCTTCAATGTATTGATTGGCAAGTGTTTTTTGTGGTTCATCCGACTAAAGCGTACTTTGATTCATGAATGGCCATGATTTTCAGTTTGAAGAATTCCATATCTCTGAAGCCATAGGCCATTCGTTTCATGGTTTTAATTTTATTGTTGGTTCCTTCTAACGGGCCCGAAGAAA
>JAAZOZ010000117.1 GCA_012797505.1 Smithella sp.
CATGAAGCTCGGGCTCTTTGGCGGAACATTCAACCCGGTCCATTTCGGACACCTGCGGGCCGCCCAGGAGCTCGCGGAGATTCTGAAGCTGGACCGCGTCGTCTTCATTCCCGCCGCGACGCCGCCGCACAAGGAAAACGGCGGAATCGTCTCCTTTGAACACCGCCTGCGGATGCTGCAACTGGCCGTTGCCGGAAACGATTCTTTTTCGATTTCGGACGTGGAAAATTCGCGGCCGGGAAAATCCTACTCCATCGACACCGTGCGCCATTTCCAGGAGGCCGCCAACCCGGATCTCGAATTGTTTTTCATCACCGGGCAGGATGCGTTTGACGCCATCGCCACCTGGCATGACTGGAAAAACCTTTTGCGGATGTGCCGTTTCGTGGTCATGACCCGCCCGGGGTATGAGAACCTCGGACTCGATCGGATTCTGCCGCCGGACGTTGCCGGCCGCTATGAGTACGACGCGGCGGGCGATGTTTTTAAGGATTCACAGGGCGGCTCGATTTTTTTCCGGCAGACTACGTTTCTGGACATTTCATCGTCGGAAATCCGCAAAAG
The DNA here is from genome assembly GCA_012797505.1 of Smithella sp. Taxonomy (GTDB): domain Bacteria; phylum Desulfobacterota; class Syntrophia; order Syntrophales; family Smithellaceae; genus UBA8904. Next base: position 565 of record JAAZOZ010000117.1, read on the forward strand.
AATTCAGCAGGGCCGCTGTGTGCGCTATCTGACGCCGGACAGCGTCATTGGCTACATGGAAGCCAACCGGCTTTACCAATAGAATAGTCGGTATTTCAGGGATCACTGGCGGGTCTGAAGACCCGCCCTACATTTTTTTACGCAGGGCGTACCTTCAGGTGCGCCTGACAGGGCTGCGCTCTTTTGTTGCCGTGAACCGCGGCCGGTCTCAGGACAGGAAGCCCTGCCGTCCCTGCGTCCGGTAGATGTCGAGGCAGGCATCGACCACGTTTGCGTCGTAAAGGATTCCGCGGTGGTCGGTGATTTCCTTCATGGCCGTGTCGATGTCCATGGCGGGGCGGTACGGCCGGTGCGAGGAGATGGCTTCAATCACGTCGGCGCAGGCGATGATCCGCGCCTCCAGAAGAATGTCCTCCCCCTTCAATCCCTGCGGATAGCCGGACCCGTCCATCCGTTCGTGGTGCTGCAGGATGATCTTCGCAACCGGATAGGGAAATTCAATCGCCTTGAGAATATCGTAGGCGTTCCGGCAGTGGGTTTTGACCATCTCCATTTCCAGGGGGCTCAATCGCCCCGGCTTGGTCAGAATCTCGGACGGGACGGCAATCTTGCCGATGTCATGAAGCTGGCCCGCGATCCGAATGGCTTCCACCCGGTCCACGGGCAGGAGCAGCTTCTCCGAGATGACGCAGGCGATTCTGGCCACCTGCTGTTCGTGGCCGGCCGTGTAAGGGTCCCGGCTTTCCACGATTCTGGACATGGCCAGCACCGTCCCTCCCAGAATCATCCGGATTTTTTCCAGGCTGGACCGGAGTTCTTCCAGGCTTTGGTTCAGGTGCCGGGTTTTCTGCCGCACTTTCTCTTCCAGTCCCTTGTTGAGGTCCAGAAGCTCGGCATTCTGTTTTTTGACCAGCTCATCCAGCCGGCGGTTTTCCCGCATCAGATCCGCCTTGCCCAGCATCTGCCGGATCGTGTGAAGAAAATCCTCCCTGCTCCAGGGCTTGGTCAGATACCGGTGAATGCCTCCGCTGTTGATCGCGTCGATGATGGCGTCCGTGTCCGTGTAGCCCGTCAGCAGCACCCGCAGGGCGTCGGGACTGATATGGCGGGCCTGGGCGAAAAACTGCACGCCCGTCATGCCGGGCATGTGCTGGTCGGAAATGATCAGGGAAACGTCCGGGGTTTTTTTCAGAAGGGCCAGCCCTTCTTCCGCGGAGCCGGCCGTCAGCAAATCATATCCCTCATCGGCCAGCATCGCCGCCATGATCTCGAGGATGGCTTCCTCGTCGTCAATCAGCAGGATCGAATGCCGGTATTTTAAAGGCGACAACGCCATGGAATTCACTTGCTTTCGTCTCCAAAGACCCTTCGTTTTTTCCGGCCCGTCTTTTGCGCGCCGGCCGAAAACGCCTGCTCTATACCTGAAAAGCGCGCCGTACACAAAATAAAAAACCGGCCGTTATCCGGAAGGCGGCGCGTTCATGCTTCTTCGGCGCGCCGCTTCCGCAGGTCGTCGAGCGCTTTCTTCAGAAAAGCGCCGGTGAAAGACCGCGGGTTTCGCGCCACCTCTTCCACCGTGCCGGAGGCGATAATCCGCCCGCCGCCCGGACCGCCTTCGGGCCCCAGGTCGATGATATGATCCGCGGACTTGATGACATCCAGGTTGTGTTCGATCACCACCATGGTGTTGCCCATGTCCACCAGGCGCATCAGCACGTCCAGGAGCTTCTGGATATCCGCGAAGTGCAGGCCGATGGTGGGCTCGTCCAGAATGTACAGGGTATTCCGGTTCAGCTTTTTCCCCAGCTCCCTCGCCAGCTTGATGCGCTGGGCTTCGCCGCCGGAGAGCGTCGTGGCCGATTGTCCGAGGCGAATGTACCCGAGGCCGACATCGGCCAGCAGTTGAAGATGGGAGCGGATGAACGGAATGTTGGAAAAAAAATCCAGCGCCTGGTGAACGGTCAGGTCCAGAACCTCGGCGATGTTTTTATCCTTGTATTTGATGTCCAGCGTGTCCGCGTTGAAGCGCTTGCCCCGGCAGACGTCGCAGGTGACGTAAACATCCGGAAGGAAGTGCATTTCGATTTTGATCAGCCCGTTTCCCTCGCAGGCTTCGCAGCGGCCGCCCTTGACGTTGAAGCTGAACCGCCCCGGCTTGTAGCCGCGGATGCGGGCGTCCGGAAGGCCGGTGAAAAGATCGCGGATAAAGGAAAAAATGCCGGTATAGGTGACGGGATTGGACCGCGGCGTCCGTCCGATCGGCTGCTGATTGATCATGATGACCCGCTCGATGCCTCCCATGTCCCGGACGCGGCGGATTTTTGCCATGGGGCCGCTGTGCTGATTCAGCCGGCGCGCCATCACCTGGTAGAGCGTTTCGATCACCATGGTGCTTTTGCCGGAGCCGGAAACGCCGGTGACGGCGGTCAGAACGCCGGTCGGGATTCGAATGTCGATATTTTTCAAATTGTTTTCCGTTGCGCCTTCCAGGACGATGTGGCGGCCCTTGACCTTCCGCCAGGCGGGAAGCCCGATGGATTTCCGGCCGGAGAGGTACTGCCCCGTAAGCGATGTTTCGCTTTGCAGCACTTCGGCGGGACTGCCCTGAAAAATCCCTTCCCCCCCCCGGGCGCCGGCGCCCGGCCCCATATCGATAATATGGTCGCAGGCCAGCATCATGTCGGCGTCGTGCTCCACCACCGGAACCGTATTGCCCATG
>JAAZOZ010000118.1 GCA_012797505.1 Smithella sp.
AACAACGTTTTACAATTTCTTGAATCTACGCTTGCTCATCTGGAGGCGCCTGGCAAGAGTCACTTGCTGTTGTCTGTCCCGAGAAAGAAGCGGGCCTGGTTTTGCGGCTTGTGGGCCAATGCATCAGGTCCGCCATGATGCGAAACTTGAACAAAAATATTTTCTAATGGAAAATCTGGGTTGATATTTTTATAAAGCTCTTGCATGATGGCCGCTCGTAAAAAATGCCTGTGGAAGGGTCTAAGGATTAGGATACGATTTGAGTGATGTCCAAGAAAACGCTCATCTTGGGGTATGATGCCGTTTCGTCGCTGGGGACGGATCTGGAAAGCCAGTGGGAACGGGCTTGCCTTAGCGAAAGCGGAATCGGCCCTCTGACGCGGTTTCCCTACGGCGACGATTTTCCCGTTCGCGTTGCGGGCCAGGTCGAAGACGTGGATGTTCGGCCCTATCCTTTTTTGCAGCCGCGCGAAATGGCGCACTGGACCTCGCCCATCTTCAAATACGCGCTCCTGGTCGTTCACCGGGCGCTGGGGAAGAGCCGCATCGACATTACGCCCGACATCGCGCCGCGCGTGGCCGTCACCTTCAGCTCGGCCGTCGGCGGACAGGATTCGGTGCTGAAGGCGGACCGCCAGATGATCGCCGAAAACAAGCTGCCGCATCCCTTTGCCAATCCCAATTCCTGCATCAATATGGTGGGCGGCAAGGTTTCCATTCTGACGGGCGCGACGGGTCCGATCTGCGCCACGATTACGGCGTGCGCCACCGGCGTCACCTCCATGATCATCGGCGATATGATGATTCAACAGCATCTGGCGGACGTGGTGATTGCCGGCGCCGTCGATTTTCCGCTGGTCGAGCCGATTCTGGCCGGATTTGCGACCATGAACGGCGCTTATCGTCCCAGGGAGGGCCAGCCCCACGAGGCGCCGGAAAAAATCAGCCGGCCGTTTTCGGCCAACCGCCGGGGCTTTGTGGTTTCCGAGGGCGCGGGAGCGGTCATTCTGGCGTCGCCGGATTTTGTCAGGGCGCACGGTCTTGCGGCGAGCATCGAAATGGCCGGATTCGGCATGACGTCCGATGCCAGCCATTTTGTCGCCCCCAATCTGGAGACGGTCCGACGCTGTATCGCCGTTGCGATTGCGGACGCGGGGCTGGCGCCTGCGGATGTGGATGCCGTCAATGCGCATGCCACATCGACCAGAATCGGCGACAAGGTGGAAGCGGACGCGCTCGCGCAAATCTTCGGCGCACAAGTGCCGCCCACTTCGGCCAACAAGTCGCAGCTCGGCCACGCCATGGGCGCGTCTTCCGCCATTGAAACGATTCTGGCCATCGAAGGCATGCTGCGCGACACCGTTCTGCCCACCATCAATTACGAACCGGACCCGGCCCTACGGATCGATTGCGTGCCCGGGACCGCCAGGGAAGTCCGGCAGGAGTTTGTGCTCAAGAACGCATTTGGATTCGGCGGTTGTAATGCGTGTCTCTTGCTGCGCCGAATCTCGTAAGATAGGGAAGGCAAGTCATGAAACCTCCGCAGAACCGAAGAGTCTTTGTCGTCGGCTACGGGGCGGCCACGCCGCTCGGGGCGACGTTTGCCGAAACCTGGCGGCGCGCCGTTCGGGGCGAGGCGGGTTTTCGCAAGGTCACCCGCTGCAAGGTGGAGTCGGCCTGCGATGTCGTGGGGGAGATCCCGGACTGGTTTCCCCTGGAGCTGGATTTTACCGACGCCAAAGAAGTCTATAACTGGAACGCGGCTTTTGTGATTTTAACGATGGCGGTCTGCAAGGAAGCGCTCGAAAACGCGGGCGTGACCATGGAGGCTTCCATTGCCCCGAGGACGGCCTGCCTGATCGGATCGGCGCTCAACGGATCGGATGCGTACCGCGCGGCCATGCACGATCTGGAGCACCGGGGACCGCTGCGCGTGAGCCCCTATCTTCTGCCGAATCTGTGCGCCAATCTTCCGTCGGGCAAGGCGGGCATGCTGCTGAAATTTACGGGGCCCATTTTTTCGCCTGAGGGCGCCTGCGCGTCGGGCAATCACGCGATCGGCATCGGAGCGCGCATGATCCGCGACGGAGACTGCGACTTTGTTCTGGCGGGCGGGGCGGACGCGCCGATTCTGCCCGAGCTGATTCACGGCTTCGCCAACATGAATGCCACGATCAAGGTGCACGCCGGCGACCGAGCAGCGGGGGATCCCGCGCAGGCCTCCCGTCCGTTCAGCATCGACCGCCGGGGATTTGTCCTTTCGGAAGGCGCCGGTGTCGTTGTGCTGGCCGCGGAAGAGGTGATCAAAGCGCACGGGCTTGAACCGCGGGCGGAAGTGCTGGGGGTGGGCTGGACGTCCGACGCCCACCATTACACCAGCCCCAATCCGGCGACGATTATTCGGGCGATCCGGGAAACTCTTGAGGATGCGGAGCTTGCTGCCTCCGACATCCAGTACGTCAATGCGCACGGCACGTCCACCGCGAAGGGCGACCGGACGGAAGTGAAATGCCTGCGGGAAATCTTCGGCCGTTCCCTTGAGAAAATTCCCGTTTCCTCCAACAAATCCCAGCTCGGCCACACGCTGGGGGCTACGGCCGCCATTGAA
>JAAZOZ010000119.1 GCA_012797505.1 Smithella sp.
AATTATTGGGGCAAATAAAACCGCCTATGGAAACACTTGTCAACGAGAGAGATTAATGAAATTTTATAGAGATATTATGTATGGAATATACATGGTAATAAATTTTGTTTTTGAGAAAAAGGAAACAAGAAATCGGAGGCGTCGCCCCGATAGGAATGCTTCAAGGTGTTTCGTATCTTATTGTTATCATAAATAAATATCTTAATGGTTGCTTTTTTTGCCCCTGGAAATCACGGTTTTGCGCTACCGGTCATGCGGCTTGGAATCAGCATGATCTGCGCGTTGGGCATTTGCTTTTTCAGCTCTGTCTCCAGCCGGTCCTTCAATCGGTAAACCGTTTCCACTTTCGCGTCGCCTGCAAACTCCAAAAAGATCTCGATGAAGGTATGGCTTCCCGAACGGCGCGTGCGGACGCCATGGATCTGGTCGTAGGCGTCAAAGTTGGCGATCAGTTCGCGCAGAATAATCAGCATGTTGTATTCATCGAGGCTGCGATCCAGCAAATCGCTGATCGACCCGGAGAAAACATCGTAAATCGATTTGATGATGCTGATCATCAGAATCGTCGTCGCGCAGACATCCAGGTAGCGCGTCCAGGGAGCGCCGGAAAAAGCGAGCGAAATGCCCACCGCCAGAATGATCAGCAGGTCTTCCAGCGCACCCATCCTCGCCATGCGCCACATGGAGCTGAAAATGGGCGAGTGCTCCCTTTTGCTCAGCATGTAGTTGCGTATCCAGAGCCAGGTTGACGCGATAAAGGAGGCGAACGTCAGCAGCATGGCCACCAAACCGCCGTGCTGTTCGGCAGGATGGAGAATCTTGGACACGGTTTCATAGCCGACAAACAGAGCGGCCAGCAGCATGGTGGTTCCGACCACAATGCTGGAGATGGTTTCCATGCGACCCAGGCCGTAGGTGTTGAGCAGATCTGTCCCGCGCGACATTCGCCGGACGGTATAAAGCGAAAGGCCGGAAGCCAGAGCGCCCGTAAAGGCGATCACGAAATTGGCAATAAAGACGATGGAATTGGACGTCAGGATGCCGATCATGGAAACGCCGACGGTGTAAATCTCCATCACCATCATCAGCATCAGCAGGCGGATTTTTGTCGAATTGGAAACCGCAGCCGAGAGTTCGCTCATGCCTTTAGACTTTCTCCTTTACCTTTATGAAATTCCCTTCAAAACGTCTCGATCGAATCCTGCGCCCTGCCAGGGTTTCAACCGGTTATCACAGCCGATTTTTCCCGGTGGCGCGCCAGCGCAAGCTCCACCAGACGATCCAAGAGAGCGCTGTAGGAAAGGCCGGTGGCCTCCCAGAGCTTGGGATACATGCTGATGCCGGTAAATCCGGGCAGCGTGTTGATTTCGTTGAGATAAAACGCGCCGGTCTTTTTATCCAGGAAGAAATCCACGCGCGCCATGGAATTGCAGTTCAGCGCGCGGAAGCCGAGGACTGCGCATTTGCGGATGGCGGCCGCGAGGCGCGCCGGGATTTTCGCCGGAATGTTCATCTTCGCGCCCTCGGGGTCCAGATATTTGGCCTCGTAGGAATAATACTCATGCGTGGGCAGAATTTCACCCAGCACCGACGCCCGCGGGTCTTCATTGCCCAAAACGGCGCATTCGATCTCCCGGCAGTCGATGCCTTTCTCGATCATGATCCGCGTGTCGAACCCAAAGGCATAATCCACGGCGGGGGCAAGGTCTTTTTTGACTTTCACCTTTTTGATTCCGACGGAAGAGCCGGTGCGCAGCGGTTTGACAAAGACGGGCATTTCAAGGCGCTTCAGCGCCCCGCGCAGAATTTTTTGCGGCCGGGCCAGCCAGTCCGAACGGCTTACCGTGATCCAGGGCACGACGGGAACCCCCTCCTGCGCGAGCAGACGCTTGGCGACGTCCTTGTCCATGCCGATGGCGGAACCGGCGACATCCACCCCCACATAGGGAACCCGGGCCAGCTCCAGGAGCCCCTGCATGGTTCCATCTTCTCCGTACGTGCCGTGGAGGACGGGAAAGACCAGATCCACGACAACCTTCTTTCCGCGGGAATCCATATCGTACAGGTGCAGCCGGTTTCGGTCTTCAAAATGATTGACCAGCCAGGCGCCCTTTTTTTTCAAAGAAAGAATTCTGCCGAAGTCTTTGTCGGCGATGATTTCCGGCCGGTCCTGAACATACCAGCGTCCGTCGCGGTCAATGCCGATCGCAACCACATCGTATTTGGTCTTGTCCAGCGCCGCAACAACGGAAGCCGCCGAACAAAGCGATACGTCATGCTCGCCCGATCGTCCGCCGTACAAAACGCCGATGGTCAATTTGGACCGCCGTTGATTCTTTCCAGCAGGCTTCATGTGTTTCCCTCTAATACGTGTAGGTAACGGCGGACCCGGCGGAGAACCGGTCCGTGTACTGGCCCTCGATCTGGAGGCCAAATCCCCTGCCCAGCCCGACGGCAACGCCGAAAAACCCGCCGACCGCGGATGCATTCTTCAAAGACGTCTTTTCGGCGCCGGACTGGATTCCCGGAACGGAGCCGGATAAATAAGCGTCCGCTTCCGTATAATATACAAAAGGCCCGGCATACAATTGAATTCCATAAGGGACTGACGCCTGAACGCCGATGCCGAAATTGACGTCCCAGAGATACTTCACCTTCATATCGGCCGCAAAAGGGGCCCCGCCGCTGGTTCCGCCAGTTTCATCGGTGAAATTGCTGAAGTTGCAGCTTCCCTGCACAAAGGCGCCGACGCCGAAGACGGAATTGACCGGATAATACGCTTTGGCGCCCAGTGTCCCGAAAAATTTCCAGTTTTCTTCAAAAGAGTCCCGGGAGACCGCGGTCAGGGCCGAAGAAGAACGAAACGCGTCCGCTATCTGCAAATCGGAAACGCCGACGCGCCCGTAAATCTCCCAGCGGCCGGAGGCGCCGTACGCCGCCTGGGAATAGATCTGGCGCTGACGAACCACATGGCGGTCCGTGTCTCCCTTCAATGTATCTTCGGCATACCGGTAGCCGATAGCAGTGTTGGCGCCGCCGGTTTTTTTGGACATCGTCTGCGGCGGCCCGAACATCCCGCCCGCGAGCGCAGAAGAGCAAAAGGGAAGCCAGATCAGGGCTATCGTGAAGAGAAAAATTTTTTTCGTAGGGTTTCTCCTTTTATGCGGTCTCAGTTGGCCGGCGGCGGATCCGCCGCTTCCGGCGCAGCGTTTTTCCGGTTCCGGAAAAAGAGCGATTTTGCCCTGCGCGCCTGGACTTCCTTCATGCGATACTGGATGTAACCGTTGCGAATGGCGATGTAAGGATCGATGGCCGCCTCGATCACCGCTTCGTAATCCCCGAGGCTCAGGGAGGCGTTGTTGATCATCTTGAGGGGCCGTTTGCCCAGGCTGGTGTACCAGGGGGTGAAATAGGAAAGCGGATCCAGGACATACTCGCCCGCAATGTCAACACTGTCGCGCGGACTCGACGGGCCTAGGAAGGGCCAGACAATGTAGAAGCCGTGGCCCACGCCGTACATTCCCAGCGTCTGCCCGAAATCAGTGTTCTGTTTGGGCAGTTCGATGCCCTGATTGGAGGACGGATCCAGGAGCCCTCCCACTCCCCACACCGTGTTGATCGCAAAACGGCCCGCTTCCGAGCCGGCGCCGGTCAGATCGGCCTGCAGCACACAATTGACGAAGCGGATGGGAAACAGCAGGTGGTAATAAAAATTTTTGACGCTGATCCGCGCCGGTTCCGGCACCGCCTCTTTGTACCCCTCGGCAACCGGCTTCAGCAGCCAGAAATACAGGCGGTCATTGAACCGGTGCATAAGCCGGTTGAAAGGTTCGATGGGATCGGCGATGGTGACGCGTTCATCCGCGAAAGGCTCGTCGTCGTAGTCCTGGCCTTCATCTTTGTATTCGTCCTGAAAGGCATCCTGCGACCGACCCGACGGCTTCATGTCCTTGCGGGCAGGCACATCCTCCCCGGCCGACGGAGACTCCGCGTGAACGGGATCCTGGCTTTTCCCATCGCCCATCGCCCATAGCCTATCGCCTCTTCCCCATTGCCCATCGCCTGTCACCTGCCCATCGCCCATCTCCGGCGTCTGGGCGCAGGCGGCATCCGGGGCCGGGCAGCCAGGGAAGCCGACGGCCGCGAAAAAGAAAATGACCAGGACAAGAATGAACAGGTTGACTTTCATGGGCCGAATGTTAATGGGTTTTCACCTTTTTGCGCAAGGTTTCGAGGAGTTGCTCCGGCGTGCCGCCGGCCAGAATTTCATTGAACTGGGTGCGGTAGTTCTGCACCAGGCTCACATTTTCCACGACTACATCGTAAACTTTCCACTTGCCGTTTTTTAAAATCATCCGGTAATAGATGGGAACTTCCTTGGAGGAGGCGATGACCTTGGACTGAATTTCCGCCTTGTCTTCCCCGATCATCGTTTCCTTGTAGAAAACGATTTTCTCGTTGGAATATTCGAGGATTCTATCCAGATAGGTCTTCTCCAGCACCTGTTCAAAAAGATCGACAAATTCTCTGCGCTGCTCCGGGGTAAACTTGTTCCAGTTGCGGGTGAGCGTGCGCCGGGAAAATTCCATCTCGTCAAACATGTCTTTATAGATGACACGGAGTTTTTCCGTCTTGGCCGGCTTGGCCGTAGGGCCTTTCAGTTTTGGATCACGCAGCACATCCAAAACACGGTTGACCGTGTTTTCCACGGCGCTCAGCGGCGCTCCGGCATACGCCGGAATGGACAAAAGAAGCATCAGGAACAGACTGCACCCTATCAACCTTTTTTTCAGGATTCGGTTTTGCATCTATTTCTTTTCCTTTTCTTTATTTTGATCTTTGCTCTGGTCCTTTTTTACTTCGCCAAAGGCGTATTTGCTGATCAGCGATTCAATGTCCAAAGCGGCCTGCGTGTCCGTGATGACCCCGTTGGGCCCGAGCAGGTCCCCGCCGCCGCCCGGATCGATGCTCAGATACTTGTCGCCGATGAGGCCTTCCGTCTTGATGGAAGCAATGGCGTCATCGTAGATTTTGATGTCTTTTTTGATCCGCATTTCTACGACGGCCTTGAGGTCTTCCTGATCCATCGAAATGCGCTCCACGCGCCCGACTTCAATGCCCAGGATGTTGACCGGATTGCCCGCCTTCAGACCGGTGACGGTTGTGAATTTGGCGATGAGCGGATATGTATCTCCGCTGAACCAGTTCAGTTTCCCGAGTTTGACGGTCATGTATCCCACGCAGATCAGTCCGCAAACAACAAAGATACCGACCATGGTTTCCATCTTGTACTTTTTCATCGGTTCATTCCCCCGGGGCGCATTGCAATCGCCCGATTTCTTTTTGTTTCGATCTCGCCTGCTCAAGCAGGGCGTCGATATCGGCCCTGGATTGGCCTTCGGCCGCGCCGGCCAGGATCGTCAGCTCCACGTCGCCCCCCAGCGCAAATTTGCAGGCCCCCTCTTCCAGGGAGGGAACGGCCTGTCGGTTAAAATCCGCGATGAAATCTTCCATGATTCTTTCCGTTTCCGCAAGGTTGGAATAGGGAAGCACGGTGAGAATCTCGTTGGTGGCGCGCCTTGTGGAAATCCCTCCGATGGCGCCGAAATGCTTGTCGATAAACAACCCCATATTCCGCAGAATCTCCTGCGCCGCGTCATGGCCGATTTGTGAGACGATCGCGTCGAGCTCCCGGAGGCTGAAAATCACCAGGCAGAAGGTTTCTCCGCCCTTTCTTCTGAGCTGCAGATGGTTCAGCAGTTCAAACTGCCGCTTGGAGTAAAGGCCGGTCAATTCCTTCTGCAGCCCTTCCAGCGAGTTGATGACTTCGTCCATGAACGGGTGGTTGAAATTTTCCAGTTCCTCCGGCGTGCCCTGAAAAACAATCCGATGATCATACAGGGCCAGAATGCGGTTGGAAATAAAGTACACGTCCGGAATTTCATGGCTGACCAGAACCGCGGTGAAATTCAGCTTTCTCTGATTCTGGGCGATCATGCTCAAAATGGCGTTTTTCCGAACGGGATCCTGCCCGGTGGTCGGCTCGTCGAACAAAACGATCCTCGGATCCGTGATCAGGGCGCGCGCCAGCGCCGCCCTTTTCTGCATGCCCCCGGAAAGTTCCGACGGATATTTATAAGCCGCTTCCGTCAGCTCCGTCTGCTTCATACGGACCAGAACCTTGCGATGGATCTCCGTCTTTTTCAGGCGCGTCGTCTCGATGAGCGGCAGCGCGATATTGTCGTAAACCGTCATCGAATCGAACAGGGCGTTGCCCTGAAACATATAACTGATCTGACCGAAAGACCCTGCAAGATCCGACCGGCTCATTTCGGACACCGGCTTGCCCCGAAACAGGATCACGCCTTCATCCGGCTGCAGAAGTCCGATGATGTGTTTGAGCAGCACGCTTTTGCCGGAACCGGAAAGACCGATAATCGTCGTGACCTCCCCTTCGTAGATCTGGAGATTGACGCGGTCCAGGACGATTTTATCGCCGAAACATTTGGTCACGTCTTTAAATTCAATCAGAGGCGTCTTCATCTTTATCTCTTCAAATCAGCAGGGACGTTACGACGTAATCCGAAATCAAAATCAGGACACAGGAAGTCACCACCGCCGATGTGGTGGCCAGCCCCACCGCCTGGGCGCCGTGGCTGTCCCGGCGCATGTGCGCGAAATACCCCTGATAGCAGCAAACCGTCGCGACAATCACTGCAAACACGATCGACTTGACAAAGCCGTTGGTGACGTCTTCCAGAACCACGTACGCCTTCGTGCTGTGCCAGTAAACACCCGAATTCAGCCCCAAAAGGAGCACCGCGGAAATATAGCCTCCCAGAATGCCGATCAGATCGAATACCGCCGTGAGCAGCGGAAAGCTGATGATGGAGGCGGAAATCCTGGGACTGACGATGTACCGCATCGGGTTGATCCGCATGGTCTGCAGAGCGTCAATCTGCTCGCTGATGCGCTCTATGCCGATCTCGGCGGCAATGGCTGAACCGGCTCGCGCCGTGATCATGATGGCGGTCAGCACCGGACCGAGCTCCATAATCAGCGAAAGAGCCACCAGGGAGCCAACCGCCCCCTGCGCGCCGAATTTCGACAGGGCGTGGTAGGCCTGAAGCCCGAGCACCATCCCGGTAAACAGGCTGACCAGCATGATGATCGTGATGGATCTGGCCCCGATATAATAAATCTGCCGGACCGTCTTTGCAAACTGCTTCCTCCGAAAAACATGCTGCAGCGCCATCCCGAGAAAAATGGCCGCCGCTCCAAGATGATCCACCCAGTCCAGAACAGTTCTTCCGATAAAAGCAAAAGGACGAAGCGCGGCCATGCCCCAGACGGCCTTTTCGTCGTTTTCATTTTTATTCCGGCAATTTCCGGTTTGCGCCATAGGTATGTTTCCCTGATAAAAATAGCCCTTTGAAGGCGGTTTGGGATGAGAGCTTTGAATAACGGCCATTTTTGTCATTTCGACCGAAGGGAGAAATCTTGAACAAACGGCCATCCTTAAGATTTCTCGTCGCTCACGCTCCTCGAAATGACATTTTTCAAAGCTCTCGG
>JAAZOZ010000120.1 GCA_012797505.1 Smithella sp.
AAAAGGATGCGAAGCCACTCTCTCCCATGAAGGCGGGGACGTCCGCATTTTGGATGAAGAAAGGTTTCGGAGCAGATTGATTGACGACTTGATCCAGACCGTGGCGTTCAGTCCCGATCAGGGAACGAGGGAAGCCGCGGGCTTTCTGATTCGCCGGGGCGCGGCCGCGCTGGGGATCGTGTCCTCGTCGATACAAGCCCTCTACGATGCGATGGGGCGCGGGGAAGTGGGCGGCTTTACGGTTCCGGCCATCAACATCCGCGGCATCAGCTACGATGTGGCGCAGGCGGTTTTCCGCGCCGCGATGGCGGGAAACGTCGGGCCGGTCCTTTTTGAAATTGCCCGGTCGGAAATCGACTACACCCGGCAGAGACCTTTGGAATACACCTGCGCCGTTACGGCGGCCGCCGTGAAAACCGGCTGGCGCGGGCCGATCTTCCTTCAGGGCGACCACTTCCAGGTGAATGCTAAAAAATTTGCCGCGGATTCGGAAAAGGAGACGCAGGCGGTCAAGAATCTGATCTGGGAAGCCATCGAAGGCGGGTTTTACAACATTGACATCGACACCTCCACGCTGGTGGACCTGTCGAAGCCCACGATCAAGGATCAGCAGCGGACCAACTTCTCGCTGGCGGCGGAACTGACCACCATGATCCGCGATCTGGAGCCGGAAGGCATCACGATTTCCGTGGGCGGGGAGATCGGCGAAGTGGGCGGCAAAAACAGCACGGTGGAAGAGCTGCAGGTTTACATGGAAGGGTATCTTGAGGAGCTCAAGAAGCGCGGCGACGCCTTCAAGGGCATCAGCAAGATCAGCGTGCAGACCGGCACGACGCACGGCGGCGTTCCGCTGGCCGACGGCACGGTCGCGAAAGTCAAAATCGACTTCGACGTCCTGGAGAAGCTGTCGGACGTCGCCCGCAGGCAATATGGCCTTGCCGGAGCGGTTCAGCACGGGGCTTCCACGCTGCCCGACGAGGCGTTCGACCGCTTTCCCGCCACCGGCACGGCGGAAATCCACCTGGCCACGGGCTTCCAGAATATGATTTACGACAGCAAGGTTTTTCCTGCCGACCTTCGGACGAGGATCTACGATTATCTGAAGACCAATATGAAAGGCGAGTGGAAGGAAAAGGACACGGAAGAGCAGTTCATCTACAAAACCCGCAAGAAGGGTTTCGGGCCGTTCAAACTGGAATTGTGGCATCTGCCGGCGGATATTCGCGCGGCCATCTGCGCCGAGCTGGAGCGCCAGTTTGCGTTTTTGTTCGACAAGCTGAAAGTCAACGGAACCCGGGAACTTCTCGACAAATACATCAAATCGATTGACGTGCCGCTGAAGATGCCGCCGGCCATCAAAGGCTAAGGCCTTTGAGCGGGGTGACCATGGATCGCAGGGAACGGTCGCGACCGTTCCCTGCTGTTTTGTGCAAAAGAAAGCGGACATCTTGGGCATGGAAAATTCATCGGCTTGACGGAGTTGCAAAATGAAAGCGGCCGTATTGGAGAGCATCACGAATATTCGGGAGCATCCGCGGCCGCTTTCTTTTGTGGATCTTCCCGATCCCGAACCCTTTGAGGGTCAAATTCTGGTCAGGGTTTCCACCTGCGGCGTCTGCCATACCGAACTCGATGAAATCGAAGGCCGGACACCCCCGTCTTCCTTTCCCTTTATTCTGGGCCACCAGATTGTCGGCATTGTTGAAAAATGCGGCCCCCGGGCGCTGAAATTCTCCGCCGGCCAAAGGGTCGGCATCGGCTGGATCGGTTCAGCCTGCGGAACATGCAACTATTGCCGCGGCGGCATGGAAAACCTCTGCCCGGATTTCAGGGCGACCGGCCGCGACATTCCGGGCGGCTACGCACAATACACAACAGTCCTCGAGGATTTTGCCTTTCCCGTTCCGGACGCTTTTTCCGACGCGCAGGCCGCGCCGCTTTTGTGCGCGGGCGCCATCGGCTGGCGGTCGCTTCGCCTGGCCGGCCTTGCCGACGGAGAGCCCCTGGGGCTCACGGGATTCGGCGCTTCGGCCCACCTGGTTCTGCAGCTTGCCCGCTATCTCTATCCCCGTTCCAAAATATGTGTTTTTGCCCGCTCCGAACGCGAACGCAACTTTGCCCTTTCTCTGGGCGCGGGCTGGGCGGGGGAACCCGCTGAAAAAAGCCCGGAGAAACTTGCCGCCGTCATCGACACGACGCCCGCCTGGAAGCCGGTGGTCGAAGCACTGGCCAATCTCGCACCCGGCGGACGGCTGGTGATCAACGCCATCCGCAAGGAGGCGTCGGACCGGGACCAGCTCCTGCGCCTGGAGTATCCGCTTCATCTGTGGCAGGAAAAGGAAATCAAAAGCGTGGCCAACGTGGCGCGCCGGGACATTGCGGAATTCCTCGATCTTGCCGCGAAAATACCGATCCTCCCCGATGTGGAGGAATATGCTTTTTTCGACGCCAACCGGGCGCTTGCCGAACTCAAGGCCGGCCAAATCCGCGGCGCAAAAGTATTGAAAATAGGCAATGGGCGATAGGCCGGAGGCGATAGGTAAAAAAGAGAGAAAAACTAAGGACGGCAAACGACGCTCCCATAGCCCCCGGCCTATCGCTTATTTTCCCTCCGCCCGCCAGCCGGCCACATACTCCCATGATTTTATCCCGGCAGGCGGTTCTTCCTGTCGCCATATTCCCGCCAGCCCCAGTTCCCGGACGGTCAGGTCAAAGTGGCAAAGCGCGATGCCCATGTCGATTTCCTGCAGGGAAACATCCCGCAGGTGACGGTATCCCGCGCTGCGCGACAGGTAAAATGAAAAGGCGCCCTGCTTCGGATCACAGATGATCCGCCAGGGCTGCTTGTTGGAGGCTGAGGGGCCCAGACGGACGTTTTCCAGCGCCTCGGCGTAAGGGCCCGCCGCCTCGACAGGGAGCGGAGTCGCGGCGTTGCCGCGAAAGAAGAGTTCCGGCCAGGGCAGGCGGTGGTCGGAGCCTGCAAAGCCGCGCAACAATCGCTCCGTCAGGCTTCGGCGCCCGGCCGCATAGCCCACGGGACTGACGGTCGGCATCAGTTCGTCGCGCCGCATGCCCGCCGCTCGACCGAAGGCGCTGATCGCGAAGGTTCCGCCCAGCCAGCAGGTGCTAAGCCCCAGTTCGGTGGCCTTCAGGATCAGTTTTTCCTTGCAGTATCCATAGTCAACGGTGGCCATCGGCGCGGGGCGGATCATCCCCGCAATGTAGAGCCGGGCGTTTTGAATCACGCCGTACGTGCCCAGCTTTTTCCAGGCGTCTCGCGGCAGTTCGTCCATCTCCAGCAGGACAAAGCGCGGCGTGTTTCCGAACAATCCCCGCGCGGACGCTTCGACGGCCTGCCGGAACGTCCGAAGAAGGTTGTCGTCCAGGGGCTTGTTTTCGTAAGACCGGCAGGAAAAACGTCTGCGGATGATGTCGGAAACAGGGGTCATATCGCCTCCCGCAAATTTTTATTGTCAAATCTCTCGCGATTCCTTATATACTATCCACTCAAAAATGGTAAACGACTTTTCGGTTCGGAGGAATAACGAGACTATGAAACTCGCCACCGTCGAGCAAATGCGTGAAATGGATCGCCAGGCGATTGAAAAACTGGGGATTGCGGAAGAAATGCTCATGGAAAACGCGGCGCACGCGGCGGTTTCGCTGCTGCAGAATGCTTTCGGCATCCGGGACAGAAACTTTGTGATTTTCTGCGGCATTGGCAACAACGGAGGTGACGGGCTGGCCGTGGCCCGGCTGATCAAGTCCGCCGGAGGCCGCGCAAAAGTATTTCTGACGGCTTCTCCCAAAAAATACACCGGGGCCGCCAAACTCAACTATGACATCTTATGCAACCTGGACGCGGACGTTCAACTGCTTTCCAGAGCCCAGGAGGCGCGCGTTGACTTGCTGGCCGCCGACGTTGTGGTGGACGCGATTTTCGGCACGGGGCTGGACCGCGACGTCCGGGGGCTGGCCGCCGATGTGATTGCGCTCGTCAACGCCTGCGGCCGGCCGGTGGTGAGCCTGGACATCCCCTCCGGCATCTCCGGCAACAGCGGACAGGTGATGGGCGCGGCGGTTCGCGCGACCCACACGGTGACGTTCGGTTTGCCGAAGCTCGGGAACCTTTTGTACCCCGGGTACGAACATTGCGGGGCGCTTTCGGTGACGCATATTTCGTTCCCGCCGTCTCTTTATCAGGGGGACACGCTGACGGTGGAGACCAACGGCACGGTGGCGCCTCTGCCTCCGCGTCCCGCCCAGGCCTATAAAAGCTCCATGGGAGACGTTCTGTTTATCGCCGGAGGCGGCAACTACTTCGGCGCGCCGTATTTTTCCGCGATGTCCTTTTTGAAATCGGGCGGAGGGTACGCGAGGCTGGCGTCGCCCGCGTCGATCATTCCCTTTGTCGCCCAGTCCGGACGCGAAATCGTTTATCTGCCGCAGCGGGAAACGGCTCTGTTTGGCCTTTCGCTCAAAGCCAAACCGGATTTGCTGGCGCTGGCGGAAAAGGCCGATATGGTGGTGATGGGCCCCGGCCTTTCGCTGCAGGAGGAAACGACCAAGCTCATCCGGGAACTCGCCGCCGTCATTTCCCGGCCGCTTTTGATCGACGGGGACGGTCTGACGGCCATCGCCGAGCGGCCGGAAATTCTGCTCAAAAGGAAGGCGGAAACGATTCTGACGCCGCATGCGGGCGAAATGGCGCGTCTGACGCGAAAAACGGTCGCCTGCGTGAATGCCGACAAGATCGGCGTTTTGCGGGAAGCGGCGAAGAAGCTGAACGCCACGGTGGTTTTCAAAGGCCCGCACTCGCTCGTCGGCCTGACGGACGGCCGGGTGTATGTCAATTTAAGCGGAAATCCGGGCATGGCCACCGCCGGAAGCGGCGATGTCCTGACCGGCTGCATCGCGGCCATGCACGGTCTGGGATTACAGCCTGCGCTGGCCACCCGCAAGGGCGTTTTCCTGCACGGCTGCGCCGGGGATCTTGCCGCGGCGGAAAAAGGTCAGGACGGCATGACCGCGACGGATATTCTGGAACACCTGCCGCAGGCGCTGAAAAATGATCGTGAGGGCGCCGCCGACGAAAAGCATTACGAACCGCCGGTTCTGTTGTAGAGGCACGGCGTTGTGACGGACCGCACCGCAGCGGGCCATACTTCGTGATTGACTTCCTTCAGGGCCGCCGCGCCTATAATTTCTCCGCAAAAACCCGAAAGACAGGAGAAATATCATGGCCGGAATACCCCATCTCCAGTGGTCCCAGAGTCTCAGTGTTCGGGTGGACGGCATTGACGCCCAGCACAAGAAACTTTTTGAAATTACCAATCATTTGATCGATGTTTTTGAAGCCGGATCCGGCGACTTTCTGACGGTCATCAGCGAGCTGGTCGAATACACAACCGTTCATTTCCACGACGAACAGATGGTGATGATGAATGCGAAGTTTCCGGGCCTCGCGCCGCATACCGCGGAGCACGACAAATTCATCGCCAAAGTCGAGGAATTTCTTCAGGCGTACGGCGAAGGCCGTTCCGATACGGGGAGCACGATGGTCGTTTTTTTGAAAGACTGGCTTTTTGCCCATACGTCGGGATTGGATATGGAATATGCGCAATTTCTGGCGAAAAACTCCGCAAAAACCAAGGCTTTCTGAACCCCGTTTGTCCATCATGATAAGGAAGGTTGACTATGGTTGACATGTCCAAAGTTGCCGGATTGCAGGATGTCTTAAGGCAGCAGAAGGGATTGCAGAGCATCACCAGCCGCATCAATGCCGCGACCGGCATCCGGTAGATGATTGCTGAGATTTGTCCTCTGCTGATCGACCTGTTCCGGGTCGAAGCGGCGCATGTGTTCGTTCGCGAAAAAAACCGGCAAGACGTTTATACGTTTACGGGTCAGACCGGGGATGTAAAAACGGTTCTGGGCCCTCAAACGCTTCCCGGATATATCGCGAACGAAGGGAAAATGATTCATATCAGTGATTTCAATAAATCTGACCAAATCGAGGCCTACCGGGATTTTCCCGTCAGCGGAGGCGGGGACAGCCGTTTCGGCCTCCCTGTGCGGCAGATTCTGGCCATGCCGATTTTTTA
>JAAZOZ010000121.1 GCA_012797505.1 Smithella sp.
ATTGCCAAATACCTTCAGCGGGGTCACCAGCGCCGAATCCCATATCTTGTGCCCTAAATCTCCTTGACACACAAGACCGCGCTTAATATACTGCGCCCAACGAAAAGGAAGTTCTTATCAATAATTATTGATGTCGATCAGTCTCCTATTGGGCGGACACCACGTTCTAATCCGGCAACTTATACCGGGTTATTTGATAATATTTGAGCCCCTCCCCATTGTCAAGACAAAAAACATGCAACATTAAGGTGTGTTCGATAAGCCTGCACGTTGTTTAAAAATTCCTTTCCATATACTCAACTCTATCATTATTGTTCAGAGGGGTTATCCATAGCCATCTCGGAACAGCCTTTCCGCGGAGCATGGTGGAGAGATGGCTGTGGGTAACCCCGTCCTTGCACATTGCTCAATTCTTTAACAAGCTGCAGCCTCTTTTACTTCCGGCGCTTCGTTGAAATAAACTTCATATGGCGTCCGATAACCTAAAGATTCGTGGAGCCGTTCCGTGTTGTAAAACTGGAAGTATTGCTCCAGGTTACGCCGGGCCTCGGAAACAGTCACATATTGATGAAGATAAACTTCCTCGTATTTCACGCTGCGCCAAAGACGCTCGACAAAAATGTTGTCGAAAGCCCGGCCACGACCATCCATGCTGATTTGAATGGCTTTTTCCTCCAATGTCCCAATATATGCGGCACTGGTAAACTGAACACCTTGATCGGTGTTCATGATTTCCGGCTGTGAGAATTGAAGAGCACGTTTTAAGGTTTCTATACAAAAACCGGCATCCAGGGTGATGGAAATATCCCAGGCCACCACATAGCGGCTGAACCAGTCCATGATGGCCACCAGATAAATGAATCCCTGTCGCATGCGGATATACGTAATATCAGTCGACCAAACCTGATCCGGATGGTCAATGACCATATTCTTCAGTAAATACGGATATTTCTTATGTTCCGGGCTGGCCTTGCTTAAATTTGGCTTCGGGTAGATGGCTTCCAGTCCCATGATCCGCATTAATCGCCGAACTCGCTTCTGATTGACGAAATGACCCTGACGGCGCAGCCAGGCTGTCATCTTGGCCACGCCATAAAACGGTCTCCGGGTGTATTGTTCGTCAATCAGGTTCATCAAAAGCTGGTTGTAACGATCATCCTTCCTGGAAATGTAGTAATACGAAGACCGGGAAAGATTCAACAGCTCACACTGACGGAAAACTGTAATTTTCTTGTGTTTTGGATCTATCATCGCTTTTTTCCGTTCAACTGTAGTATCTGGGATTTTTTTTTAAGCCATTCCAGCTCTACTTTGAGCTGCCCAATCTGCCGGTATAGTTCCGCTGTCATTTCTTCCGTTTCGTCCTCTTTCTTCCGGCGACGTTCGGAAAATACTTCCGGCAATTCTTGCAATAATCGCTTCTGCCATTGGCCAATTTGATTGACGTGCACTCCGTACTCGCTCGAAAGCTGGGCCATGGTTTTTTCACCCTTTACTGCTTCCAGGGCAACTTTGGCTTTAAAAGCCGCATCGTAACTCTTCCGCATTTGTTTTGCCATATCCTCTCTCCTTCTCGGTTATGGCAGACTATCACCCACCTTATTGCTCTGTCCAGTTTTTGGGGAGTATTATATACATTAATCAATTCTATCTTATCAATCTTTTTATCGTCTTTCCCAACTTATTAAAATATTTATACTAATTCACTCTTAATCAAAAATTGAATTCCTTAGATCACCTTTGGAAATGCAGCAAACATCACCTTGCCTTTTTACAAATGGCCGTATGTATGGTTTATTAAATATCCATGACTCGCAATGCGTCACCAAGCCGTCTGAATCGGCCTCTAAAAAGAATTGTCGAATGGAATTGTCATCATTGAGAAATCCGATATACGTAACCGCCATTGGCCACTTACTTTTTTGAAAGTACAAATATGTGTGATCGTCAACTATAACTTTTTTGCTGCGTACCGGGTCAATATTGCACACCCGAGAAGCCGCTGCCAGATCATTACTCGTCTTGATTGAATCATATTTTGCAATGGAAACGCCAGGTCCAGAATATCCTGCCATAAACGCCGGTAAATTTCTTTGGACAAGTACTGCCTGGGAAAGCAACGCCACCGCGCCTAAATAAAGAAAAAGATTTCGAGCGG
>JAAZOZ010000122.1 GCA_012797505.1 Smithella sp.
ATTCAGATACGCGCCAAAAGCCCCGACCACCTCGCGGGCGCCGGGCGCCGCCAGCAGCCTTCGGGCTTCCTGCGACGGGGAATAGCGTTCATCAAAAAATAAATCGATGTGATCCCCGATCTCCGCCAGCGTCGTCAGTTCTTCTTTCACGATGCCGATGATCTCCTTAAGCCACAGAGGGTCCAGTGTTTCCGGCTGATAACCCGCCTCGCGTAAAAACGGCTGAAGTCTTTCCAGCAAATCGCCGGCGGTCAGGTTTCTTATGTAAAGCGCGTTGAGCCAGCGGAGCTTTTCTTCATCAAAGACCGCGCCGCTTTTCGATGCGCGTTCCAGTGAAAAAGCCTCCGCCATTTCAGACTGCGACAGCACTTCCCGAGCATCGGCAAAGGAGCTTCCCAGAAGCCCCAGATAATTGAGCAGCGCTTCGGGCAGGAACCCCTGTTTGCGGAATTCGCCCACGGACACGGAGCCGTGGCGCTTGCCGAGCTTGGCGTGGTCTTTTCCCAGAATCAGACAATGGTGGGCAAACACCGGCTCGTCAAATCCAAAAGCCCGATACAGCAGAATTTGCAAGGCGGTGTTGGACAGATGATCTTCGCCGCGGATGACATGCGAAATCGCCATCAGATGGTCATCGATCACGACCGCAAAGTTATAGGCGGGCATTCCGTTGGACCGCACGATAATGAAATCGCCCATGGCTTCGCCTTCAAACCGCATCGGCCCCCGGATCAGGTCATGAAATTCAATCGTCGTCCGGGGAACCTTGAAACGATAGGAAGGCTTCCGGCCGGACGCGGCCAGCGCTTCGCGTTCTTTTTCGCTGAGATTTCGGCATTTCCCCGAATAGCGCGGCATGCGCCTGGCGAGAATCAGCGTCCGGCGCTCCTCTTCCAGCTCTTCTTCCGTGCAATAGCAGGGATACGCCAGGTCCGCGTCCATCAGTTTTTTCAGATGCGCCGCATAGAGATCCAGCCTTTCACTCTGCCGGTAGGGGCCATAGGCGCCGCCGATGTCCGGTCCTTCGTCCCAGTCAAGCCCCAGCCATTTCAAGTCCTCCAGAAGACCGGTCTGGTAGGCCGAATCGCTGCGGGATTCATCCGTGTCTTCAATCCGCAGAATGAAACAACCGCCCTCGCGCCGGGCGAACATCCAGTTGAACAATGCGGTGCGCGCATTGCCCACATGCAGATCTCCGGTGGGAGACGGCGCAAAACGGACTCTGGCCTTATGCTCCATCCGCGATCCCTTCCGTGCCGCAGGCCGTCGCCCAAACGGCGATTCCCTCGCCGCGGCCCGCAAAGCCCATCTCCTCGTTGGTCTTGGCTTTGATGTTCACGGCCGTTTCCGGAATCTTGAGCGCCCGGGCAATGTTGGCTGCCATGGCCTGCGCGTAGGGCGCCAGCCTGGGCTTCTCCAGCACGACCGTGGCGTCGATGTTCTCGATGCTCACGCCTCTGGATTCGACGATCCTTCCGACGCGCTCCAGAAGGACCAGGCTGGAAATGTCTTTAAACGCGGGATCGTTATCCGGAAAATGCCGGCCGATGTCCCCCGCTCCGGCCATGCCCAAAAGCGCGTCACAGACGGCGTGCAGGAGCGCGTCGGCATCGGAATGCCCCGCGAGCCCGCGGTCAAAGGGGATTTCCACGCCGCCCAGCTTAAGTTTCCTGTCCTTTGCGAACCGATGGCTGTCGTATCCCAATCCGGCGCGGGGACGGCGCTGCCTGGCCGCCGCGGCTTTCAGAAGAGACTCCGCCATTTTCACATCTTCCGGCGTTGTGATTTTCATGTTTTCATCGGATCCCGTAATCATTTGGACCTTTGCGCCGATTCTTTCCGCCAGCGACGCGTCATCCGTTCCGTAATAATGGTCTTTTTCGGCCGCCTCATACGCGCGGCGCAAAAGATTGTATGAAAACGCCTGGGGCGTCTGTGTCTGCCATAAATTGCGGCGGGGAAGCGTTGTTTTGACGATGCCGTCCTCCGTCGTTTCCTTAATGGTATCCTTTGCGGGAATTCCCAGGGAGGCGGCGCCGCACCCGACGGCCGCGGCCAGAACCCGAATAATCATGTCTTCGGTGACAAAAGGCCGGACGGCATCATGAACCATGACGATGTCGCAGGGCAACTTAACGGCCCGCAGGCCGCAGGCGACGGAATCCTGTCGCTGTCTGCCTCCGGCAACAACGGCAGCCACTTTGGTGAGATTGTATTTCTCCACCACCTGTTTCCGGACGGACAAAACATCATCACCCGGGACGACCACAATGATGTCGGAAATCGCCTCCACTTTCTGAAACACAAGAAGCGTGCGCACCAGCACCGGCAAAGCATGGAGCAAAAGATACTGCTTGGCCATCGGAGCGCCCACCCTTTTGCCTGAGCCGCCGGCGGGAATAATAGCCACTGTTTTCATAGCAAATCTCAAAAAAAACAGGCCCGAAAAGCCATTTTCCGGGCCTGTTCCGGATGTTTTTCCTCCCGGCCAAAAAGATGCAGGCAACAGGTCGATAGCTTTGAAAAATGTCATTTCGAGGAGCGTAAGCGACGAGAAACCTTAAGGATTGCCGTTTGTTCAAGATTTCTCCCTTCGGTCGAAATGACAAAAATGGCCGTTATTCAAAGCTCTCAGGTCTATGCATTGCCGCTTTTCTTGTCGGCGGCTTCCTTGAGCTCCGTGAAGATCATTCGGCCGGCCGTCGTCTGCAGCACGCTGGTGACAACCACATCGACGGTCGTGTTGATCATTTTTTGCGCGCTGTCCACGACGATCATGGTTCCGTCGTCCAGATAACCGACGCCCTGCCCCTGTTCCTTGCCTTCCCGGATGATCTTCACCGTCATCTGCTCTCCGGGCAAAACCACCGGTTTCATGGCATTGGCCAGTTCGTTGACGTTGAGGACGCGCACACCCTGCAACTCTGCAACTTTGTTCAGGTTATAATCGTTGGTCAGGAGTTTGGCGTTTAGTTTCTGGGCCAGGGCCACCAGTTTCCCGTCCACGCCTTTTATTTTGGGAAAATCCTGCTCGACAATTTCAATATTGATGGCCGTGCTCTTCTGCATGCGGTTTAAAACATCCAGCCCGCGGCGGCCCCGTGAGCGCTTCATGGAATCCGAGGAATCGGCAATGAACTGGAGCTCATTGAGGACAAAACGCGGAACGATCAGTTCTCCGTCCACAAAACCCGTATCGCAGATGTCCGCGATTCTTCCGTCAATGATCACGCTGGTATCCAGCAGGCGGTGATCCATCAGTTTCCTGGAATCGGGGGTGCGAAAATTGACTTCCTCCGCCTTTTTCGAGCCGATCACAAGCCCCAGGTACCCCAGAATGCCGATCAGGAGCAGATAGATCCAGGGAACAACCTGCTGATTCTGCGGGATCCGGATGACCATATTCAAACCAAAACCGATCATCAGCGCGATCAACAGACCGATGATCATGCCGACCACACCACCCGCGATGATTCTCACGGATTGCTTGCGGATGTTGCGTTCGACCCGAATGACCAGCAGCGCAACGACCAAGCCTATAATTAAGCCGAAAATTGCCTGAAAAACAGCGTATGGACTGGCTGCCGCCATGGCGTAGTAAGCGATAAAATAACCGCTGACCGAACAAATCAAAACCAATAATGCTCTTACGATCAATCGTTTCACCTCCCTTCGAATAAAAGAATGAATGGAATCTTATAAATCAGGAATAAAATTAAGCGAATGTTACTTCTTGTCAAATGCGTTGAATATGGAGGTCCCGCACACGATCAGGGAAAGAGGGTTTGTTCTTCTTTAAGTTTTCAAAGAGCGAAAAACAGACAGACCCGATATCCATTCGCTATTGCACGGTGAAAATCATCTGCAAATCGCGTTCAACCTTGGCTTCCTGCGCGTTGGTGGCGACGGAGATTTCCTTCACAAGCAGATTTTTCGCGGTATCCATCATCTTCCGCTCGCCGAAAGAAAGGTTTTTATCGCTTTTCAAAATGAACAAATCCCTTAAAACACTGGCAATTTCAAAAACAGACCCTGTTTTGATCTTCTCCAGATACTCCCGGTAGCGCTTGTTCCAGGTTTGTTTGTCTATGGTGACATCTTTGTTTCGCAGGATTTCATACACCTTGGGGATTTCCTTCTCCAGAATGACTTCCCTGAGCCCCACAGCCTTGGCAGAATTGGTTGGAATCATGATCTTCATGCCGTTGCCCATAATTTTCATGACATAAAAAGGCTGCTTTTTCCCCATCACTTCCCTATTCTCAATAGCCTCTATGACACCGACCCCCTGGGCCGGATACACTGCCAAATCACCTACTTTAAACATTGGATACCTGCCTTTCTATTAGAGATCAGGACTTTATCACTTTTTCTTGATTTAGTCAATGATAAATACAGTTTATGAAAAGCTTCGGAAAGGTTGCCCGGGGTTGAAAAAATGGCTTCTTACGGCAAATAAAACAATGGATTCCGGGCTTTGCCCTTGATGCGGATCTCAAAATTAAAATAGGTTTCCCCCGCCTCATCGGTTTTCCCGGCATGACCAATCGTCTGGCCTTTGCCCACGTCCTGGTCCGTCCGGACGGATCTTTTGCTGAGATGGGTGTAAACCGTTGCGAAGTCGTTGGCATGCCGGATAATCACGGTTTCGCCGAAATCTTTTAAATTTGCCGAAAAAATAACCGTCCCGGAAGCCGCCGCTTTCACCCTGGTTCCCGCCGGACAGGCGATTTTAATCCAGTTGTGATACGTTTTGTTCGGTTGAATCCCGAAGCGGGTTTTCACTTCTCCGCGAAACGGCCACGCGAAACGGCCTTTCTCCATCACCACTTTTTCTTCAGAAACCTGCGTCTTTTCCCTGCCGGGTATGTCCGCTTTAGGCGCTGGTAAAACCGTCCCGGTGTCCGGCCGGGATGGTTTGGCCGTCCCGGCCGGCGTCTGTGGCGTTTTCTCCTGCGACGGCAAGGGTTTGGCAAGTGTTGAAGGCTTTTCCCCACCGGAAGGCTTGATATCCTTGACCTTTTCTTCCTTGCCGGCATCCGCGGCCGCTTTCCCCGCAGACACCATGACGTCTTCAATCACCTGATCGGCATTCGGAATGAAAATGACGGATCCTTCCCGAATGCTGGCTACGTCCTCAATATTATTGATTTCAGCAAGTTCCTGCAGGCCGGTTGAATAAGCGCGGGCGATGCTGTAGAGGGTTTCCCCTTTTTTGACGATATGGTAAACGCCGCTGGCCTGGGTTTTCTGCATCTGGGAATTCGCGCAACCAACCGGCAAAAGAAGCGCCGCGATGCACAATAAAAAGCACGCTCCGAAATACCGGCCTCGAATAACGGCAAGAAACCGGCGGGCGAAGGCAGACCGGATCATTCTTTCCATCCGCTTTCCCCGATCAGGCTGACAAAGCGGCAGCCCCCCAGATCTTCCTTTTTCAGTTCGGACGGATCTTCAGTCGAGCGGGTAAGTTTATAAAGCGTCTGCACTTCCCGGCCGCCCACCGGGACAACCATTCTGCCCCCGGGAGAAAGCTGCGCGACCAGATGCTGTGGAAATTGCGGAGCGGCGGCGGTTGTAATGATCGCATCGAAAGGCGCCTCCTCTTTCCATCCGTACGATCCGTCGCCGACGCGAATGGCGACGTTATAGCAATTCAGCCGGTCCAGAATTTTGCGGGCGCGCGAGGCCAGCACCGCCACCCGTTCGATGGAAAAGACCCGGTCGGCCAGTTTGGCCAGGATAGCCGTCTGGTATCCCGATCCCGTGCCGATTTCCAGAACCCGCTCCATCCCTTTCAATTCCAGGGCCTGTGTCATCAGCGCGACGATATAGGGCTGGGAAATCGTCTGCCGCTCTCCGATGGGCAGCGGATTGTCGCTGTAAGCCTGGTTAATCAACCCCTCATCCACGAAAAGGTGACGCGGGACCGTCTCCATCACTTTCAAAACACGGTCGTCACGGATGGAACGACCGCGAATCTGCGTTTCCACCATGCGAATGCGCTGCTTTTTGTACCTGTCCATCAAACCGCCTGCATCTTTTTCTTTTTGGAGGGAATCCGGTAGAGTCTCTGAACCGTTTCGTGTCTGCGCAATCCCAGGGCTTCCCGGGTTACAATCAAATAATAATATTGAATCTCGGCTTTTTGGCAGGCCGCGTTAAATTGCTCAACAATTTCGTTGATTTCTTCAAAAACCGACTGCTTTTCCTTCGGATGCGCGCCCTCCGGCGAGCCGGCTTGCAGCGATTGCCAGCGAAACATCATTTCCCCGAACCGTCGGTCTAACCGGTCCAGCTTCGCAAGCGCATCCTCGACGGCAAAACCCGCCCTGGCCAGAACCGCCGCTCTTTCCCGCAGCAGTTCTTCACACAAACTTTCCTGGTGTTTCTCTCTTCCGCTATGCAGTGCCTGCGCCATAAAACCTTCTTACCGATTCTCGAGGGCCTCTATCATTCAAGCGCTTAATTTTCAAGTTAAAAGCGCTTACTTCCGAAACGAAGAAATTTTTTTCTTTACAGTTCAATATTATTTCGTTACATAGACGCCCCGATAAACGCAACCGACAAACTGGTGCTCCCCATGCGCTCTGAAACGACATTTCCCATGTCCCGGGCCGTCCTCAATGCCTATGCCGAAGGACAGGAAGACGAAACGCTGCTGCCTCTGGTTGGGGTCAACCAACAGCAGACCCCCCTGGGAAGAATCCAGCCGGGCGACTCGATCATCTTTTACAATATCCGCGGCGAACGCGAAATTGAATTGAGCCGCAGTTTCACGGAAGAAAACTTCCGGAAATTCCCCGTCCACCCCGGGCTTCCCGTGCACTTCACCACCATGATCGAGTATTCGAAAGACCTGAACACCGGGGTCGCTTTTCCGCCCCGGGGCGTTCTTTCCGATACTTTAAGCGACATCATCGCGGCGCATGGACTGGCGCAGGCAAAGATAACGGAGGCGGAGAAAGCCGTCCATATCAGCTATTTTTTCAACGGGAAGAAAAGTGATCCGCTGCCGAAAGAAGAACGAATCGTTGTCCCGACGCGCAAGGACGTCAGGCTGTTCGATGAAGCGCCCGAAATGTCCATTGATGAAATTTCACGGGAGGCCGAAGCCAGAATTCAGGATCCCTCCCGCCGTTTCATCGTCGTCAATTTCCCGAATGTGGACGTCGTCGGCCACATTGAAAACGAACCGGCGATCCTCCGGGCGGTGGAGGCGGTGGACCGGCAAACCGGAGCGCTGGTGGACCAGGCGCTTCGTCAGAACATGGCCGTCATCGTCACCGCCGATCACGGCACCGTGGAAAAATGGCTGTATCCGGACGGAGGCGTGGATACCGGACATACGGACAGCCCCGTGCCCTTCATTCTATTGCATCCGGAGCAAAAATTCTCTCTGAAATCCGAAGGAGAGCTGACCGACATCGCACCGACGATTCTGGATTTGATGGGCCTGCCCGTCCCCGCTTCCATGACCGGCTCGTCCCTGATTCAGAAAAAGCCTTCTCCGGTCGTCCCCGTTTCGCGTCTGCTCCTGCTCATTCTGGACGGCTGGGGCCTTTGTGAAAACACAAAGGGCAACCTGATCGCCTGCGCCCAAACGCCTGTGATGGACCGGCTGCTCCGCGATTGCCCTCACACGCGGCTGGCCGCCTCCGGACCGGCTGTGGGGCTTCCCGCCGGGACCGTGGGCAATTCCGAAGCGGGGCATCTGCACATCGGTGCAGGCCGGCGGATTTATTCCGACCGCCTGCTGATCGATCAGGCGATTGCCCGGAAGGAATTTCACCGAAACCCGGCTTTTTTGCGCGCCATGGAAAACGCCCGACAAAACAACCGCGCGCTGCACCTCATGGGCATCGTGTCTTTTTTCAGCTCACACGGATCCATCGAACATCTGTTGGCCCTGATGGAAATGGCCAAACAGCAGGGCGTTTCCGAATTGTATATACACGCCATGCTGGGGCGGCGCGGCGAACAGGCCGAAAGCGGCGCCCGCTACATCCGGCAGGTGGAAGAAAAATGCCGGTCGCTGGGATTGGGACAGGTGGTGTCCGTGATCGGACGATACTGGTCGATGGATCGCGAAGAAAACTGGGACCGGATCGAAAAAACCTACCGGATGCTGGTTTACGGAGAAGGAACCCCGGTCCCCACGGAGGGATGATCGTGAAAACCACTGTGAATCAAACCGTCATCGAACTCGTTTGCGGAGACATTACACAGGAGGAAACCGACGCCATCGTCAACGCCGCCAACAGCCGCCTGGCAGGCGGCGCAGGCGTGGACGGGGCGATTCACCGCGCCGGCGGCCCCGCCATTATGGCCGAATGCCGCAAGATCGGAGGCTGCCCGACCGGCGAGGCCGTCATCACAACAGGCGGCAACCTCAAAGCCCGTTTTGTCATCCATACCGTCGGCCCCGTGTACCGCGGCGGAGGAAAAGGCGAAGCGGGCCTGCTGGCCTCGGCGTATCAAAACAGCCTGAACCTCGCCCGCAAAAAAGGCCTCGCCAGCCTATCCTTTCCGGCCATCAGCTGCGGGGTTTACGGATACCCCCTCCGGGAAGCCGCTTCCCTGGCGCTTTCAACCTGCGTCGCTTTCGCGAAAAACCATCCGGAGCTTCGGCACATCCGCCATGTTTTGTTCGATCAACGGACCTACGACATTTTCGCGCAGGAATTGAAAAAAATCACGCCGTGAAAGGTGCGCCTTCATGAACGCCAAGCCGACTTACGAGGAACTGGAGCAAAAAGTCGCCCTGTTGTCCCGGAAAGTGAACGAGCAGCAGGCCATCGAAAATCAATACCGCAACCTGGTGGATTCCACCAGCGACTCCCTGTATCTGGTGGACGCCGACGGCCGCTATCTGTTCATCAATCACAACCACGCGCGGCGTCTGAAAATACAGCAAAACGACCTTGCCGGCCTTTCCTACAAGGACATTCACTCGCCCGAGCAAAACGCCAAATTCGAACGAAAGATCCAAGGCGTCTATCAAACGGGCCTGTCCGATTCCGACGAGCACCACAGTTTGCGGGACGGCCGGTATTTTCTGCGCACCTTCAGCCCGGTGCGGGATTCCACCCACCCTGAACGCGTCATTGCCGTGGCGGTGGTCTCCAAGGACATTACCCCCAGAAGGGAAGCCGAAGAAGCCCTGAGAAGATCCGAGGAGAAATACCGCCGGTTGATTGAATATTCCAGCGAGGCGATTTTTATCATCAGCGGCGGGAAAATCAGTTTTGCCAACAACCGCACGGAAAAGATGCTGGGATATCCGCTGGCCGATCTTCAGGCCATGCCTTTCCTGGAGCTGGTGATTGCCGAGGATCGCGATATGATCGACGAGCGTCAGCAAGCCGTTCTTCAGGAAAGCGAACCGTCGTTGAACAACCGTTTCCGGATGGTCCGCCGGGACGAATCGACCATCTGGGTGGCCGCCAACAGTGTCCTGATGCGCTGGGAAAACGCTCCGGCGACGCTGAACTTCATGCGCGACATCACCCGGCAAAAGAAGGCGGAGGCCAAGCTGCTGCAGGCGCAGAAAATGGAATCCATCGGCACGCTGGCCGGAGGCATCGCGCATGATTTCAACAACCTGCTCATGGGCATTCAGGGCCATGCCTCTCTGGCGCTTTTGAACCTTCACCCCGGTGATCCCAATTACGAACATATCCGGACCATCGAAACCCTGGTCGTCAGCGGCGCCGGTCTGACCAGGCAGCTGCTCGGCTTTGCCCGCGGCGGAAAGCATGAAGTCAAAAGCGTCGATCTGAACGACCTGATTCATCAGACGTCCCGGACCATGGGCCGCACCAAAAAGGAAATCAACATTCATCACCACTTCGAAGACCCGCTCTGGATGACGGAAATCGATCCGGCGCAGATTGAGCAGGTGCTGGTGAATCTGTTCATCAACGCCTGGCAGGCCATGCCCGTCGGGGGGGATCTGCACCTGGAAACGAAGAACATGATCGTGGACGAAAATCGCTTCAAAGACTTCAGCGGCAAAGGCGGCCGCTATGTCAAGATCTCCGTGACGGACACCGGCGTCGGAATGGACGAGAAAACCCGGGAAAGAATTTTTGAGCCGTTTTTCACCACCCGGGAAATGGGGAGGGGCACCGGGCTGGGCCTGGCGTCCGTTTACGGCATCATTAAAAATCACAACGGCTTCATCAACGTCTATTCCGAAAAAGGGCAGGGCTCGACCTTCAATATTTATTTGCCGGCCTCGGCACACCAGTCCCAAAACCATCAATGTCCGGAAGAAGCGTCCGCCCCGGAGAGATCCTCCGACAGGGAAACGATCCTGGTCGTGGACGATGAAGCCATGGTTCTGGATGTGGCCGGCGAAATGCTGAGAACCTTGAACTACCGGGTAATCACCGTTCCCAACGGCGCCGCCGCGATTGACCTCTACCGGCGGGAGCAGGAGCGCGTTGATCTGGTCATTCTGGATATGGTCATGCCGGACATGAACGGGTCAGAGGTCTTCGACGCCATCCGGCGGATCAATCCGGGCGTCAGGGTTTTACTGTCCAGCGGCTACAGCCTGAACGGCCAGGCCGGCAAAATCATGGAACGCGGCTGCAGCGGCTTCATTCAGAAGCCTTTTTCGATAAGCGAACTGGCCGGAAAATTGCGGACGATTCTGGAACAGCCGTCCCCGCGGAAGAAGGCTCCGGCGTCTGGTTCCATGTCCTGAACGGCATCCGGCGCGCGCCCCTGACGATGCCGCGTCAAAGGCAAGCAGAAAACGATGAGAAAACATTTTAAGGGACATTTACAACCCGTGGGCGACATCCTCCTTGCCGCATTGAAGAAAAGAGGCCTGGCCGGCAAACTGGAGGAAAATTTCCTGTTCAAGCTGTGGCCCAAAGCGGTCGGCGCGAAAATCGCCTCGCAAACCTGCCCCGACGGATGGCGCGCGGGCACCCTCTTTGTAAAAACGACCTCCTCCGTCTGGGTGCAGCAGCTTCATTTCATGAA
>JAAZOZ010000123.1 GCA_012797505.1 Smithella sp.
GATGCCGCGAAGATTGAAGAAGAGATGGGCGACCTCTTTTTTACGCTGGTGAACCTCAGCCGTTTTCTGAACGTGGACGCCGAAAAGGCGACCGACCGGGCCGTGAATAAATTTCTGGGGCGCTGGTTGTACATCACCCGGAAGCTTGCCGCACGAGGCCGGTCGCCGGAGGACGCGACGCCCGCGGAGCTGGATTTGATCTGGAACGAAGCCAGGGAGAAGGGACTATAGACATTGGACTATTTTCTGTGCGTCATCGGCATGGTCTTCATTATTGAAGGCCTTCCCTATCTGGTTTTTCCGGAAAAGCTGAAAATCTATCTGATCAAAATCTCAACGCTGCCGGAGACCGTGCTGCGCGTCATGGGCATTGGCGCCATTGTCCTGGGGCTGATTCTTCTTTATTTCGGGCGGCGCTGACGGTTTTCATTGACAGTCCCGGCGGATTCTGATTATTTGCCCCAACTTTTTGACGAAACCAGGAAACGATGCAGTTAAAGGATTTTTCATACTTTCTGCCGGAAGAACTCATCGCCCAGCATCCGCGTCCGCAAAGGGATGCCTCGCGCATGATGAGGCTTCATCGCGGCGCCAAAACCATTGAGGACGACCTGTTTGCCGCGCTGCCAAAATATCTGGAACGGGGCGACGTTCTCGTCATCAATGATTCCCGCGTGATTCCGGCAAGAATTTACGGAAAAAAACCGACCGGCGCGATCCTGGAACTGCTGCTTCTGACCCGCAGGGGAAAAAACGACGGAGAGGAATTGTGGGAAGTTCTGGCGCGCCCGGCAAAAAGGCTGAAAGAACAAGATGTTATCGACTTCGGACATTCCTGCGAGGGAACGGTCATCGCCCGGCTTACGGACAAGAAATGGCTGATGGCCTTCCGCGCAAAAAACGGTTTTGAAAACTATCTGGAACGCTTCGGGCGGGCTCCCCTGCCCCCTTACATCCGGAGAAAAAAGAGCGTAGATCCGGATCAAACGGATGACCGCCGCCGCTACCAGACCATTTACGCGAAAACGCCCGGCTCCGTCGCCGCGCCGACCGCCGGCCTGCATTTTTCATCGAATGTTTTGAATGATCTGCTCGCCAGAGGCGTTCAGGTAGCGTCCGTGACGCTGCATGTCGGTCCGGGGACGTTTATGCCGATTGAAACCGAGCAGGTGGAAGACCATGTCATGCAGCCGGAATTTTTTGAAATCAGCGCGGAGACCTCTCAAAAAATCAACGCCGCCAAACGGGTGATCGCCGTGGGCACAACCTCCACCCGGACGCTGGAGAGCGTGGCGGACAAAGACGGCCATATTTCGCCAGGGTCGGGCGAAACGAGCCTGTATATTTATCCCGGCTACACCTTTAAACGAGTGAACGGGCTTTTGACCAATTTTCATCTGCCGCGCTCTTCCCTGTTTCTGCTGGTTTCGGCGTTTGCCGGCACGGATTTTATCCGGCAGGCCTATGCCCATGCCGTTAAAAACCGTTATTTGTTCTATAGTTATGGCGACTGCATGCTGATTGTATAGGATGACTTTCATGCCTTTTGCTTTTGAATTAACCGGGAAGGATCCGCAAACCCGCGCGCGGCTGGGAAAAATATCCACCGCGCACGGCACGGTGGATACTCCCGCGTTCATGCCTGTCGGCACGCAGGGAACGGTAAAGTCTCTCCGCCCCGAAGACCTTCTGCAATGCGGCGCTCAAATGATCCTGGGCAATACGTACCATCTCTATCTGCGCCCCGGGCATGAAACCATCCGTCAACTGGGCGGTCTTCATGCGTTCATGAACTGGCCGGGGCCGATCCTCACGGACAGCGGGGGGTTTCAGGTTTACTCTCTGGCTGCGCTGCGCAAAATCGGGCCGGAAGGCGTGATGTTCCGGTCCCATATCGACGGGTCAAAACATTTCCTGAGCCCGCGAAAAGCCGTTGAAATTCAGGAAGCGCTGGGCTCGGACATCATGATGTGCCTCGACGAGTGCACGCCCTACCCCGCCACGTTCAGGCAGACGCAGGATTCGCTGGCCCTGACGCTCCAATGGGCCAAAGCCTGCCGCGGGGCCAAAACCAGCACCCATCAGGCGCTGTTCGGCATTGTCCAGGGCGGAACCTATCCGGATTTGCGCAGGCAGGCCGCGGAAGAGATGGTCCCCCTCGGCTTCGACGGGTATGCGCTGGGCGGCGTCAGCGTTGGCGAACCCAAAGTCATGATGTACGCCATCACGGACGAAATCACCCCCCTGCTGCCCGAAGAAAAGCCCCGCTATCTGATGGGCGTCGGCATGCCGGAAGACATCGTTTACGGCGTATCCCGCGGCATCGATCTGTTTGACTGCGTTGTTCCCACACGCTCGGCCCGGCATGGATTATTGTTTACAAATTCCGAAAAGATTGTTATAAAAAA
>JAAZOZ010000124.1 GCA_012797505.1 Smithella sp.
AAGGGGTTAGTTTGTCTGTTTGTTGCAGTTTTTGTCATGTCCTGGACGGGAAGCAGCAGGGCTGATGAAATTGTTCTCGGGTACACAGGACCGCTTTCCGGACCGGCGGCGGAATACGGGCAGGACATTTTAAACGGCGTTGACATGGCCGTGAAAGAGCTCAACGCGGGGGGAGGGATTAGCGTCAAAGGGAAAAAATATACGTTCAAACTGGAGCGGCTGGACGACCGGATCGATCCGACGCAAGCGGTGAACAACGCCCGCCGGTTTAAATCCAACGGCGCCATTGCCGTATTCAACGGCGTTTTCAATACGATTGCTCCGATCATGAAAATCAATGAAGAGAAGGGCGCCGAGTTCATCATGATGGCTTACACCAGCACACCGTTGGCTGAAAAGCTGGGGAACAATCTGCTGGTAATTGCCACGCCTGATTTTAACGACTATGTTCGTGTATTTGCCGACTGGGCATTGAAAAAAAATTGGAAAAAATGTGCAATGGTTGTCACGTTTGGTTCGTACGGAGATGAATGGAGAAGCGCATTTAAAGAGTATTGGACCAAGAAGGGCGGCGTGATTACGGCGGACAAGCCTGCCAATTATTATACGGAAACGGATTTTTCCTCGCCGATCACCGCCGCGATGGCGACCAAGCCGGACGTCATGCTGATCGGCGGACCTTCCGCCACGACGGCTCTGGTCATCGAACAGTCCAGAAACATGGGCTTCAAGGGCGGATTTATTATGATCGATCAGGCCAAGCAGGATAACATCGCCATGCTGCTCCGAAGCACTAAAATCATGGGCGACTTGATCGGAACAGCGGGAGTGTTGAGCATTCCTTTTGACGGCGCCAGAGCCTTCGATAAAAAATATACTTCCACCTACAAGCGCATGGTGACCTGGGAATGCGCCCTCAATTACGCAGGGATGCACGCCCTGGCCCGCGCGATCGCTACCGCTGGGACCGTTGACGATGTGTATAAAATTCGGGCTGCTTTTTCCAAGGCCCTGGATCCGCCGATGCTGGGAGATAAATTTCCGACATCAGTATTCGGCATCAGCAGCGCGGGGCGTCTGCACATCATGAGTTCCGTTCAAACGATTACAAAGGGCAAGTCCGATCCATCCGTTCTTTATGCCTGGTGGCCGACAACTCAAAAAGAATTTGACAAGATCGCGGTTCAGAGCGCCGTGGGCGGTGGGACGAACCCGGTTTACTGGCTGCAACGCTAAACGCGAAAAGCAATCCGGATCAGGGAGAGGAGGCGGGGAAACCTGCCCCCTTTTTTTTTGAAGTTTGCGCCAAACGATCCGCTGCCGGTTCCGGCGGGAAGCTATCCCGCCGGAACCCTGATCATCAAGTCGCTTCGATGGTGGAGGTCGGCTTGGTTGTGATGTTGTAGGTGACGCTCACGACTTCCGGAATCTCTTTGGTGATTTTTGCGGCGATTTTTTCCAGCACGTCGAAAGGCAGCCGGGAGGGCCTTGCCTTGCGCGCGTCCGTGCTTTCCCAGCAGCGGATTTCGATCTGATTGCCGAAGACCCGCTTGCCGTCGCGCATGCCGGTGACGCGGTCTTCATGCAGGATCGCCAGATACTGGAAAGCCTTCGTGTCTTTGAGCGCCGCTTCGGTGATGGCGGTCGCTTTCCTGACCAGGGCGATTTTTGCGGGCGTAACTTCGCCGATCACGCGGGCGGCCAGCGCCGGTCCCGGGAAAGGAATCCGGTCGAACATGGCGGAGGGAAGGCCCAGGCCCGCGCCGGCTTTGCGCACGCCGTCCTTGCGCAGTTCGATGAGCGGTTCCAGGATCCTGTAGCCGAAAGCTTTTTGCGGGTCGATGCCCAGTTGTTCGAAAACGTTGTGCTGGCGCTTGATGCCGGCGACGGTTTCGTCCACGTCGGTGAGGATGGTGCCCTGCAGGAGATATTGGGCTTTGCTTTTGACGACCAGCTTGCCGAAGACATTTTTGTAGAAGGTCTGGGTAATGGCTTCTCTTTTTTCCTCGGGGTCGGTGAGGCCCCTGAGGGCGGCAAAGAAGGCTTTGGAGGCGTCGATGACTTCCACGGTGATGCCCAGTTTTCTGAAGGCCGCCTGCACCCGGGCCGGTTCTCCTTCCCGCATGATGCCGTTGTCGATCATGTAGGTTTTGAGGCGATTGCCCAGCGCCTTGTGTCCCAGGGCGGTGACGACGCAGGAATCCACGCCGCCCGAGAGCGCATTGACGGCAAGGCCGTTGCCTACGGCGTTGCGGATATCCCGAACTTTATCGTCGATAAATTTCTCCACATTCATGGCGCTGGCTTTGATTTCTTTCATCTTCATTTTGACGGCTCCTTTGCGGTAAAATAGGTTGCTGTTTGTTTAAATGAAATTCCGGCACGTTTCAAGCATTAAGATTAAAAAACGAAATCGTTTGCCCCGGGGCAAGCTTCAACATTTTGATTGTAAATTTGGCAGGTTCGGTTTAGAAAACATCCCGTTTGACGGGCGAAGCTGGCGCAAAGGCTGCCCCCGGAAAGGAGAGTTGAATGGAGCCGATTAAAATCATGCCCTGCCTGGATATGAAAAACGGAAGGGTGGTAAAAGGGGTTCATTTTGTTGACATTCGTGAGGCGGGCGACCCGGTCGAGAATGCCGTGTTCTATCAGGCCGAAGGCGCGGATGAACTGGCCATGCTGGACATTGCCGCCACGCTCGAAAACCGCAAGACACGGCTGGAATGGGTGAAGAAGGTTTCCGCCCAGATCAGCATTCCGCTGACGGTCGGCGGCGGTATTTCCTCGCTGGAGGACATCGAAATGGTGCTGGGCGCGGGCGCGAGCAAAGTGTCCATGAACAGCGCGGCGGTGAAAAATCCCGAACTGGTCAGGCTGGCGTCGGCAAAATTCGGTCCGGAAAAAATCACCGTAGCCATCGACGCCAAGAGAAATCCGGCGATGTCGTCGGGCTTTGAACTGGTGGTTTCCGGCGGCACGCTGCCCATCGCGAAAGACGCGGTGGCGTGGGCCAGGCAATGCCAGGAACTGGGCGCGGGCGTGATCCTGCCCACCAGCATGGACGGCGACGGCACAAAGGCGGGATACGATATTCCCTTCACCAAAGCGATTTCCTCCGCCGTCAGCCTGCCGGTGGTGGCGTCCGGCGGCGCGGGAAAGCTGGAGGATTTTTACGAAGCGGTTGTGGACGGAGGCGCGTCCGTTCTGCTGGCGGCGTCCGTTTTTCATTTCCGGCTTCTCAAAATTCAGGACGTCAAAGACTTTCTGAAAAGCAAGGGGCTTGCCGTTGCCTGAACCCCGGGCAAGCGGACGTCACCGGTAGAAGTCAAAAATGATTAAATGGGCTGATATTATTTTTTTTCGCAAGCACGGGGTTTGCCCCCGCTGGTTCTGCTTCACGTTTGACAACGGTTTGCGCCGCCTGGTTCAAAATCCGGACCGGATCATCCGTCCTTACGTTGGGGAAGGGGACAAGGTGCTGGATGTGGGGCCGGGCATCGGGTATTTTACGATTCCGATGGCCCGGCGCGTGGGTTCAGGCGGGAGAGTCATCGCCGCCGATATTCAGGAATCGATGCTGCGGGGCATTGTCAGACGCGCCGAACGGGCGGGAGTGCGCGGCCAAATCGAGCTTTATCTTTCCCGGCCCGACGAAATCTATTCCGGAGAGCCGGTGGATTTCATTCTGTCCTTCTGGATGGCGCATGAAGTTCCACGGCTGGACCGGTTTTTCCGTCAGTTGCGCGCCGCCCTCAAGCCTGCGGCCCGCTTCCTCCTGGCGGAGCCCAAACTGCACGTGTCACGGACGCAGTTTGACGGGGAAATTGCCGCGGCGCAAAAGGCGGGACTGGCGCTATTGGAACGTCCTGCAATTTCTTTAAGCCACGGCGCTTTGTTTGGAAGCGGTCGCGTCGGTACGAGTGGACGCTTTCCGGCGGATCAGAGGGAAGCGTCGCCATTCACCAGAAAGGAGCATTAATGACGCTTATGAAAAATCGGGTGTGGACAGGAATCATTTTTCTCATTTTGATGCCTCTGTGGGCCTGGGCCGCGGAGTATGACACCGGTGTGCAGAGCCGGGTGATTCTTCAGGCGGAAACGATGAGCAATGGGGAGCCGATCGATTATCTGGACGCGGACCGGCCTCAGGTGACCGTCATGACGGTGGACATTGCGCCCGGCGCAAGCACGGGCTGGCACAGCCATCCCATGCCCGTTTACGCCTATGTCATGGCCGGGCAACTGACCGTCGAGATCGAAGGAGGAAAGACCGCCGAATTCAAAGAAGGCGATGCGATTATCGAAGTCGTCAAACTCAAACACAACGGAACCAACCATGGAAAGGTTCCGGTCAAACTCGTGGTTTTCTACCTCGGCGCAAAAGACGTTTCCAATGTTATTCGGGCGGACCGTCCCTGACCTGCTTTTCCTTTCCTACTCCCCGATGATTTTCACCAGTACTCTCTTCTTTCTCCCGCCGTCAAATTCGCCGTAAAAAATCTGCTCCCAGGGGCCGAAGTCGAGCTTGCCTTTTGTTACGGCCACGACGACTTCCCTTCCCATGACCTGACGTTTCAGATGCGCGTCGCCATTGTCTTCGCCGGTGCGGTTATGCCGGTAAAAGGATGTGGGCGCGTGCGGCGCCAGCCGCTCCAGCCAGTCCTCATAATCCGCGTGGAGACCCGGTTCGTCGTCGTTGATGAACAC
This sequence comes from Smithella sp., assembly GCA_012797505.1. Lineage (GTDB taxonomy): Bacteria > Desulfobacterota > Syntrophia > Syntrophales > Smithellaceae > UBA8904. Next base: position 4,708 of record JAAZOZ010000124.1, read on the forward strand.
GGACGCTGTGATGTGCATGGCGTTGACCAGAGCGAGGCCTTCCTGAACGCCGCTTTTTTTCAGCACTGCTTCGACGTTGCCGGTGATGTTGACAAAAGCCCTTCTCCGGGGAATATCAAACCATAATTCTTCGCGGAACGACTTCATAATATAAAACCTCCGGTTTGAATATGTAATTAACTTTACAAGCTTATCGCCTTATGCTAGAAGGCAAAAAAATATGCAAGATCAACTTTTTTGTCAGGAGAGCACCCTATGTCCGGCCATTCCAAATGGAGCACCATCAAAAGAAAAAAAGGGGCGATTGACGCCAAACGCGGCAAGATCTTTACCAAAATCATCAAGGAAATCACGCTGGCGGCGCGTTTGGGCGGCGGCGACATAGAAGGCAATGCCCGCTTGAGGCAGGCGGTCATGGCGGCCAAGGAAGAAAATATGCCCAAGGACAATATCGAAAGGGCGATCAAGAAAGGCACGGGCGGCGGTGACGGCGCAAACGCGTATGAAGAATTTACCTACGAAGGCTACGGACCGGGCGGCGCGGCGGTCATCGTGGAAATCATGACGGACAATAAAAACCGGACGGTGGCGGAGATCCGGCATATCTTTTCCAAGCACGGAGGAAATCTGGGCGAGAACGGCTGCGTGGCCTGGATGTTTGCCAAGAAAGGCAGCATCGTCATCGACAGAAAAGCGATCGGCGAAGACGATCTGATGGAGCTGGCCCTCGACGCGGGAGCGGAAGACGTCAAAACGGAAGATTCGGAATATGAAGTGATCACGGAGCCGTCAGCCTTTGAGGCAGTGAAGAAAGCCCTCGACGCGAAGGGCATCAAGCATCTGGAGGCGCGCATCAGCATGATTCCCTCCAACACCGTCAAGCTGGAAGCGGGCAAGGCGGAGTCCATGCTGAAGCTGATGGAAAAGCTCGAGGACAACGACGACGTCCAGAACGTCTATTCCAATTTCGACATTGAC
>JAAZOZ010000125.1 GCA_012797505.1 Smithella sp.
CCGAACTAAAAAGGCAAAGCAAAAGCACGGGACCTCAAGCCATCCCTCTGAACCGGCGGCCTGAAGAGCAAAGGCCGCCGGTTCAGCCACCCTGTTTCGGCAATCCCGTAAAGCACGGAATCCGGCATGATTCAGTGCATCAATGGTCTCCGTTTATTTGGACTGTCCGAGTTTGTTGATGGTTCCCTGGGCGATCGCGCATAAGCTTTCCCGGTCGCCGTCAACGGCAAAGACATCGCAGCGGCAGACCGCCTGATTTTTCCCGACGTAAACCGCCTGCGCCCGTGCCACAATAGAATCGCCCAGCGCGGGCCGCACGTAATTGATTTTGAATTCCGACGTCACAACGGCGGGGCCCAGAACACTGCCGCCCACATAGGTCAGCGCGTTGTCCGCCGCGTAGCTGACCACGCCGCCATGCAGAAACCCGTGCTGTTGTTTGAGCTTTGGTTGAATGGGAACCTTGATTTCGGCGCTGCCCACGGCAAAACCGGTCAGCTCCGCTCCGATCAAAACGCTGAAGGGCTGCGAGGCAAGAACCTGCCGGCCCATTTCGAGCATTTCATCCATCGGCCGCTGACCTCCATTTAATTCTGGTCAATCTTAATCCTGCCCAGATCAGGAAAAATGATTTTTTCGCCTTCCGTCCGATAACCGAGAACGTCGACGGATATCCGCCGCAGGGGCTGAACATACTTCGTCACGTAAGCCTCCGGCATGACCAAAATTGCCAGGGGATGACCGTCCCGGGCGGATTTCTGCAGCAATAATTTTGCGGCTGCGGCCAGCACGTTTTTCTCACTGCCGTCGGCGCAGGCGGCAAAAATATGAGAGACGCTATCCGAGGCGGGCGGCATCAGGAACAGTTCCATATCCGCATCGTTGCCGATTTTAAACTTCCAGCGGGAAAGAACCGCGGCCAGATGGCTGATCATCAGATCATGATCGCAGGCATCCATTTCCGCATCCGGCAATGACGAAGGCGGGTTCCCAACCCGTTCCTCGCGAAAAGATACTTCTGAAAAATTAAGCGATGTTTGAGAAGAAAACGCCGCCGTTGATTTCAGTTTTTCAATTTTCCCGACAAACTGAGCGGCTTGCAGGGCAAAACGACTGCTTCCCAGGCAGCCGATCACCGCCACCTGCGCAAGCGAATCGCCGTCCTCCATCCAGGCCCAGACGCCCCGATAGTTTTCTTCAAACAGGGATTTTCCGATGCCTTTCTTGCCGCCCCCGATGATGCCCCGGTGGATGACATAGATTTGCTTTTGCGCATCCTGGGCAAAAGCCGCGCCGGTTCTTCGGTCGATGCCCGCCCAGGGGAAATTGATTTCCGCCGTAATCGGCAGTTGGCCTGACGCCGGAGGCTTGCCTCTGCCAAAGGCGTTCCAGTAGCGGACATTCCGGGTGGCCTGGGAAAATATCCAGATGCCCAGTTTTTTTGACCAGGCCACCTTTGCCCCGAAACTCGCCCCCTGATGCCCCAGTTTCACCCGAATCTTTTCATCGACAAACGGCCGGAAACTTTTCGTAAAGAGACGCGCATACCGGGCAATCAGCTTTTCGTCGTCAATAACCTTCAGCATATGCCTTACCTTCCGTCTTCAGCCCGACCATCTTCGCACACCTGGCCCATTACCCATTACCCGTAGGGAACGGGCTTGCCACCCGCAAGGGTGGTCGCGACCGTTCCCTACATCTCGCCATCCGCTCTCTTGTCATCCCGAGTCTGTCGAGGAAGCCTTCGACTTTTCAACGTTTCCTCTTAAACCTTAACCACTTAAAACTTAAATCTTAAATCTTTTACCCATCGCCTCTCACCCCTAGCCTTTCCTTACACTAATCCAGGCGTTTTTTAAAGCGGGCAATCGCTCCGGCAAACACCACGCCTCCCAGAATCGCCAGAAAAACAAACTGGGGCCAGAGAATATCCATCCCGACCCCCTTGAGAAATACGCCCCTCAGGATCACCAGAAAATACCGAAGCGGATTCAGATACGTCAGCCACTGGACCACCGCGGGCATGTTGTCGATCGGGAAAACGAAGCCGCTCAGCATGAAGAACGGAAGGATGAAAAAGAAGGTCGTCATCATGGCCTGCTGCTGGGTCGCGGAAATGGTCGAGATGAACAAACCGATGCCCAGCGTGGAAAGAAGAAACAGGCAGGCGGCAAAGAACAGGAGCAAAACGCTCCCCGCCAGCGGGATCTCAAACCAGAAAACCGCGGCCGCAATAACCGCCGCGAGCTGAACCAGCGAAATAATGATATAGGGAATCGTTTTTCCGCAAATCAGCTCGTAGGATTTCAGAGGCGTCACGATGAGCTGCTCCATCGTGCCGGCCTCCTTTTCCCGAATGATGGCGATCGACGTCAACAAGAGGGAAATCAGCATGATCACAAACGCCACGATGCCGGGCACAAAGAAATACCGGCTCTC
>JAAZOZ010000126.1 GCA_012797505.1 Smithella sp.
CTAGAAGCTCGATGGTGCCGGCGACTCCCCCACCGATCCACGTGGCGCCGAGACAGGCTGCCACACCGACCTTCTCGTCAGAGACGTAGCCCGCAGCATCGCCATGGATGAACTTGACCTGATCGGCGACACCGAGTTCAGCGGCGCGGAGTTTCGCTTGCTCGGTGAACAATTCGCTCATATCGATACCGGTGCCGATGACGCCGTAATCGCGAGCCCAGGTGCACAGCATCTCGCCCGAACCGCTGCCGAGGTCGAGCACGCGGGTTCCCGCTTCCAGACGCAGCGCCGCGCCGAGCGTGGCAAGCTTTTCGGGGGTGAACGGGTTATGGATGCGATGAGCACTTTCGGTGATGTTGAAGATTCTTGGAATGTCCATCGCAGAAAACCTCCTTATGGGTGTGAATCGATACGGTCACTGCCTAACGAAAAGCTTAGCCGGAGCTGCCCAGCGGGCAGCGATCGGGTGGATTGCTTTTGTTAAGCCCGGGTGGCCACTTGAAAATCCCCCGCCCAGCAGGAGCTTTTAATGCCTGAGAAGCGGGTATTCAAAAGCACCTTCACAAACGGTCTGCAGAACGTTACAAACTCTCATTTTTGACACAGCCCATGGGAGGGCAAGAAAGGATGAACGTTTTGCAACCGAGCAAGAAAACAGCAATCATTACATTACTCACCGCTCCAGGCTGAACTCATCGCCCCCAGGCAAATTGTGCCTCCCCGGGCGATGCCGCCGCGACCGGCAACGGGATCAGGAGCAGGCACGGCCGGAAATCCGGCCGTCAGGGGACTTAAAAATCCGCCAAAGCCTATCCGGTTTTCATGCTGCAGACCTCACGCCATCATCAGATTTCAGGAATGATCAGGCCGGCACCTCAGCTTCAGCAGGTAATAGCTTCCATTGGACCAGAGCACTTCATGATCTGGAAAGATGCTGATCAACTCATCATAACGGTCTTTATACTGCGTCAGGCAATAAACGGCGCCGCCCTTGCGACACCTTGTTTTGAACTGTTCCTCCGTGAGAAAATAATGATCTCTTTCTTCCCGGGGAAGATAATTCACCCCGTAATTCAATTCGCCAAAATCTCCGACCAGAGGCGTTCGAATTTCATTATAGGTGGCGATCCCGTAAACGATGGTTTTGTACTGATACAAGTCATGGCCTGCGGGAAGAAGTTTCTTTACGGCCTGGGACGCCGGATACGCGGACTTGTACGGCGTTAAGAATGCCGCAAATGACGGAGTCATCGCAAGCAGAAACAATCCGGACAAAAGATAAACAGAGATAAACCATCCGTCTGGATATCTCTTTTTGATGACTTCCGGAAGAGTAAAAAGCAGCAACTGGCAAAATACGGGTAAGGCAATCAGCCAGGGTAATTCGCTGGAATAAACGATGGACAGGTCACCGCCTAATTTTGAGCCTTTGGGGAGAAAAAACGGGAGCAAAAACAAACTAATCAGCAGGAGCGATTGCAGCAAGACCGGTATCTGCAAAAGAAAAGACTCCTTCTTTTCCCGGAGATTTAGAACAAGGTCCTCATAATTTCTGAGCCGGTGTCCCATCAGGACGGACAGGGGGATGAATATCGGTGCAATATAGGGAACCAGTTTGGAATGGGATAATGAAAAGAAGATGAAAATAAGAATAATCCACGTCCAGAGAAACCGGTTCCCCGGAAGCGGCGGGGACGAAATTTTTTCTCTGTGCATCGCCCAGGCCGCTTTGACGACAAAGGCAGTCCAGGGAAGAATGCCGAGAATGATGATCGGCACGTATAAGAACACGGTGTTATCCCGCCCATGCATGGTGGTTGTGTATCGCAAAACATGTTCCTGAATGAAAAAGAACCACAGGAAATTCGGATGCACGCGTTGCACCAGGATGAACCAGGGGCCTGCAATGGCCAGGAACAAAGCGATGCCGACCGGTGAAATCAGGCCCGGGATACGTCTCCACTGTCTGCTGACTATCAACCACAACACCAGAATTGCGGAGGGGAAAACCACGCCGATTAATCCTTTGGTCAGAAAAGCCAGCGCACTGAACAGGTAAAACAGGTACAGCCGCCATTTTTCTCCATCCGCGCCGACCACATATCGATATCCCATCCAGGTGGCCAGACAGGTATATAAAGCCAGCGGAATGTCCAGGATGTTGAAATTTCCAAAGATAAAAAAGAACATGGACGTGCAAAGCGTGCCGGCCGCATAGAGCCCCGTTTTTCGATCACCAAGAAAGCGGCCTATGGCATAGGCGAGCCAAATACAGGCCCATGCGCACAGACCGACGTAAATGCGGGCCGTAAAATCAGTCTCGCCAAAAAGCTTGAAAATAATCGCGGAGGCCCAGTAGGTCAAAGGCGGTTTTTCCAGATAAATGACGCCGTTAAGACGAGGAATGACGTAATCGCCGGAGTCCACCATGTTATCGGATATCTCGAAATAACGGCTTTCATCAGGTTCTATCAAAGGCATGAATGGAGAAAAAGCGGCATAAAGAAGAACCGGCATGATGAGCAGAAATAAAGTTTTGCTGTCCACAAATCTGAATAAATATTTTTTCATGCGATCTCACTACTGTCCAAACGTTTTCGTTAGTAGGTGATGTAAGCTATAGAAAGCAATGAGAGAAATCAAGAAAAAGATATTTATCTGTAAGAAGACGGACTTGACTTGACAGTTAGGTAGAAAGGGTGGTCAGTTACCTCCTGGATTGTTTTGCGGCAATCAAAAAAGGAGGATATTTAAAAATGACCACCCAAGAGAAGCTTATCAGAAACAAATTGAGTTTGCTAGAGTTGGCGGAGTATTTGAAGAACGTTTCAGAAGCCTGTAAAATCAATGGTGTATCGAGGCAGCATTTTTATGACATCAAGAAAGCCTATGAGGAAGAAGGACTGGATGGCCTTCGGGAGAAAAGCAGAAGGAAGCCCTGTATAAAGAATCGGGTAGCGCCTGAGGTTGAAGAATCCGTCATCCGGATGGCCTATGAATACCCGGCTTATGGACAAGCAAGAACGTCCAATGAATTACGAAAAATTGGGATTTTAATTTCATCTGGTGGCGTTCGAAGTATTTGGCTGCGCCACGGTCTGGAGACCTTTAAGAAGCGTTTATGTTGTTTAGAGGAGAAAGCCGCCAGGGAAGGCATTGTTTATACAGAAGCACAGTTATCGGCATTGGAAAGCGCCAAGCGGGAGAGAGAAAGTTCGCACAATGAGATTGAAACGGCTCATCCGGGGTATTTAATCAGCCAGGACACCTTTTATGTTGGTTCCTGAACCCTGCGCGCATTCAGCATTTTTGTAATCTCTGAGCAAAATTTCATGAACTATCCGCCACGGCGGTTCAGGACGGCGCCCATGCAAGAAATTTCTTGCATCAAATCAGTTAAAATATTCATGCCTTGCACTCCTGAATTTTTTTGAATCGGAGATGATCCAGAAATTCATAAAACAATAGCAACGCAGGCGTCCGTGTATCGCGGATCGAATATTTCACCCGGTCACGATTGCCGGATTTGACCAGCTTCGCGCCGATCATCAGCAGTATCAGGCGCCCAATTCTGATTTTGTTGTCAGCGATGCCAGAAAGTATTTTTACCTTTTTCCCACAGCAGCCAGCCAGGAGCTTAAAATACCGCCAAAGGTTATACGCCAGCAGAACAATCTGAAAGAAAGCATAGTTGTTTTTGAACTTGCCGGACGGAATCGCAGCCAAGCCTTCCTGCTTGGCTTCACCAATCAGGTTTTCTGCATCCGCTCGCTTATCGTATCGTTCAATCGCCTCATGGGCCTTTCCGTTGAGATTGGCGCAAAATATCCGGTAGGTGTACGGATCTTTTTCAAACAGTTCCTGCTGGGGCTGGCTTTTTATTTCCTCCGGTTTCTTGGGAAGCCGCATGGCAACAAATCGGCATGCCTGGCCCCAACCCGTCGGCTGATACATGCAGCCGTTGAACTCGGCTTCTTCTTTCCGGGAGGGGCGATACCAGGTCTTTGGGTCAAACAGCGGTTCGCATTGCTTATTGGAAAAGATAAAATCATACCCCTCATCCAATGCGGCGTCGACACTATTCCAACTCATGAACTCAGCGTCCGCTCTCAAAAGAACCTTTTGGACACAGGACGGCAAATGATCTTTAATGATCCGAATCACTTTGGCCGTCTCCTCCCCGCTGACGGTTTCCCCTTTGCGCAGTTTCCCATACAGGTATTCCCGGGGTTGTTCAATAAAGCACAAAATCGGTCGGTAGCCTTTCTTGCCCCGGTGCTTCGGATTATGGCCGACCCGTCCGCTTTCCTGATCGCCATAGATGGTTTCCACGGTGGCATCGATATCGATAGCAATGTGGCTGTATTGAATTCCGCATCGTTTCCAGGCCAGCTCTCTCAAACGGCTCATGATTCTCAAAAGGGACTGCGCCTGATTGATCCCCAGACTGTCCAAGTAACGCCAATAGGCGCTGGACGCCGGAAGTTTATCCACGCTGAAGATGCCGCAAAGCATGGGCTCCAAACGGAGATAAACAAAATGCCAGATCCGGTTGAACCCGATAAACAGTAGCATCACAAGCCCCATGACCATGGCGTAGTCGCCCAGCTGGGTTTCCCGCGACGGCGCATGGTAGCCCTCATTAAAATGTTTCTCAAAATCAAATAAGTCCAAAACCTTGGTCAGTCCCAAAAGCCCGCCAAACGGGCTTATCTGCTCGCTACATGTCCCATACGCTGTCGAAGCATTGATTTTACTGGCCCTCCCGCTCCCCTGATTAAAATGTTTACTGGCAAGCCTTTTTTTGCTATCCTTCCTATGCTTTTTTACCATCTGGGCACCTCCTGTTTGCTATTGGGTTATTTGCGTATCCCTTTATACAACAGGTTTCCCAGATGGTTTATTTATTTTTTTTCACTATGTCGCGCAGGGTTCAGGTATTAGTTTTTCCTCAGGCGGAGTGCTCAAAGTTGTGTCATGAATCTCCAGATGATCGGCAATCTCCTTCAGCGTATAACCATGTTGGATATGCGGTGGATGGATTTTCAGGAAGGTGGGACACATGATGAACATTGGCAAACATGACGCATTACTTGTCGTTGACGTGCAAAATGATTTTCTCCCCGGCGGCGCGCTTAGCGTGGCGGGAGGAGACCGGATTGTGCCGGTCATCAACCGGATTTCAGCGCTTTTTACAACGCGGGTCTTTACCCGCGACTGGCATCCGGCCGATCATGTCAGTTTTTCCGGTCATCCGCAATTTCTTGATCAATCCTGGCCTCCCCATTGTATTCAAAACACCTGGGGCGCACAGTTTCATGCCGACTTGAAAATTGACGCAAAAGACCGGATTGTCAGCACGGGGGACAACCCGCAGGAAGAAAACTACTCCAGCTTTCACGGCACAGATCTGGAAGCGTGGCTTCGCCGCCGGGACATTCGCCGGATTTTTATCGCCGGTCTGGCCACGGAATATTATGTCTTGACCTCCGCCATGGACGGTCTGCAGGCCGGTTTTGAAGTGCTGGTTCTTGAAGATGCCGTTGCGGGTGTGGATGTTCCTCCGGGAAGTGCGGCCAGGGCCCTGCAAAAGCTTCGCGATTCAGGCGTCCATATCCTTTCATCCGGCGATTTGTTGTCGGAATAATGGCAACCGTCTCAAGTTTCTTACAGGAGGGGTTTGATGATGAACTGGCTGGAAGTAAGCGACGAACTGGTTAAGATGCTGCGGCTGAAAACAGATCCGCTGGCCTTCAAGCGCTTTGAAAAATCAGAGGAGCTGGAAGCGATCAGGAATGTATTCCACATCCCGACATTCTCCACCTTCTGCCAGGCTGTGCACCGCGCCAGAGTTCAGGGTCTGACCATCGGGATCACAAAGCTCGATAAGATGAATCACCGCTGTCTGCGCCTGCATGGCGTCAAACACGCGCATGAGAAGAGCATGAAAGAAGAGGCGGCCATGCTCTCCCGAACATGGTTTGCCTCGCCCGAAGAAGCTTTGTTGCAGCAGCAGGAAACCCCTCGCGTTCCGGTGGCTGAAGCCGTTGCGCTGGCACCTCTGTCGAAGGGAAAGTTCGACCCGGATGTCGTTCTCTTTTACGGAAATCCCGCGCAGATGATGATGCTCCTGTGCGGATTGCAGAAGGTAAAATATGAGCGCTTTCAGTTTTTCTTTATCGGCGAGGGGGCCTGCGCCGATTCGCTGGGAGAATGCTACCGGACCGGCAAGCCTCAATTGTCCATTCCCTGTTACGGAGAAAGGGCCATGGGGCAGGTGGCCGACGATGAAATATCCGTGGCTCTCCCGCCCGGAGAGATCCCCAGGGCCATCTCAGGAATGAAACAACTGGCTAAAATTGGCTTCAAATATCCGATCAATTTCATCGGCGGCCAGGCCGACCTGGAGCCGATTCTGGCTCAGGTCTATCCGGACTTAAAAGAAAGGAAATCATAGAACGGAAAAAGAGATAGAGTAGATTATCAAGCAATCAACAACACGAGGGAGGATTGAAGCCATGGATATGCCGAAAAGGAAAATGTCCCGGAAGAGAGCAGGCGGTCACCCGTTAAACCTTCATTTCGTGTATCTTTTGGCCTGCGTTTCGCTGATGTTGTTTCTGGCCGGCTGCGAGTCGTCCGGACAAAACCGGATGATCTTTTACGGGGGTGACATCATTACCATGAGCGACACGCCTGCCGGGGGTATTGAAGCCGTATTCGTGGAAAACGGTAAAATTGTTTCGACCGGGACAAAAGACGAGATTCTCAAGCATGGGACAGACGGCACACGGATCATCAATCTGGAGGGGAAAACATTGATGCCGGGATTTATTGCCGTCCACACCCATCCGGATCTTACGGCATATCTGTATGGTTTTGTCGATCTCAGCGGCTTTACCCATAAAACAAAGGAAGAGGTGTGGGCAAAGCTGCGTCAGACGGTGAGGGAAACCAAGAAAGGGGAATGGATTTTTTGCAAGGGATTTGACCCGATGCTGGTCCCGGGACTCACGGCTCCCGATATTCAGTTTCTGGATGCCGTCGCCCCGGATCACCCGGTGCTCATCCTCGCCCAGAACTTACACTCGGCATGGGCCAATTCTCTGGCCTTTAAAAAAATGGGCGTCACGGCGACAACACCCGACCCGGCTCCCGGGAGTTACTTTGAAAAAGACAGTCAGGGCAGGCTTACCGGTTTTATTGTTGAAACCGGAGCCGTAAAAGTGATGTCCGCCGACGTACTCAAAACATTTAACATCAAGGACAATGCCGTTAAAGTCGCCGACGCACACATTGGCAATGGGATAACGAGCATTACAACCATGGGGCTCTTCAGCGACAAGGCCCTGATCTTATATGAACACCTATCCACAGCTCACCCGAGGCTCATTCACCGGGTGCTGGGTGCGATTGGTGTGCTGCCCAAGCGCAAACCCACTGTGCGGCATTTTATGTACATCCTGCATTCGACCCCCGATCTGTTTCCGAAAAATGTTGAAAACGGAGATGACTTTTTCAAGATCTGCGGTATGAAAATCTGGTACGACGGCTCCCCCTATACAGGCTCCATGTATATCAATGAGCCTTACCTGAATTCCGAACTGATGCTGAAAGGGCTGAAAGTTCCCGCCAATCATCGCGGACAAACCGTCATCGGCAAGCAGGAATTTTATGACGCCGTCAAAAAATATCATGAACTCGGCTGGCAGGTCAGTGTGCACTCACAGGGCGATCGGGCCAGTGAAGAGGTTCTGGATGTTTTTGATAAGGTCCGGTCGGAATCATCGGTGAAAAACTTACGGCACCGCCTTGAACACGGCGTCCTCCTGCCCCCGGAACTGCTGGCGAAAATGAAGCGGCTTGAGATGACCCTCAGCTTCCATGTTAACCATCTTTATTATTACGGTAAAGCTTTGAGAGATGATATTTTAGGCGCCGGGCGGACTGCAAGAATGTTGCCGGTGAACAGCTCGAGGACGGCAGGGCTGTATTATTCTTTGCACGCCGATGCCCCCATGTATCCGGAAGAACCCCTAAGCATGCTCCAGACGGCTGTGATACGGAAAACCCGCGAGGGAGAAATCATCGGGCCTCATGAGGCTGTCTCCGTAATGGAAGGATTAAAAGCGCTGACCATTTATGCCGCCTGGCAGCTCAAGATGGAAAAAAAGCTGGGTAGTATCGAACCCGGTAAGTATGCCGATTTTGTTATCCTCGACAGGAACCCTCTTAAAGTCAACCCTGACTCCCTGAGGGACATCCGTGTGCTGAATACCTTTGTCAATGGCAATGAAGTTTGGAGCCGGAAAACACGTTGAAAAAATAACGAGACGAGGGAAAACCGGGATGAATTTTTCACGGCCTGCTGCCTAAAATCCTGTTTCCGTCATCCTTTGTGCCCTTTTGTTTTTCTTGTCGGAGGAGCGTTCCAGGGGTCGTCGGGCCAGGGATGTTTCGGATAGCGGCCCTTCAACTCTTTTTTCACCTGCGGGTAGCCGGTGTTCCAGAATTGGCTCAGATCCCGGGTGATCTGAACGGGTCTCCGGGCGGGCGAGAGAAGGTGAAGCAGCAATTTTACACGGCCGCCTGCTATGGCCGGGGTGTCGGCCAGACCGAACATCTCCTGGAGTTTGACGGCCAGGACCGGAATTTCGCCTGCAACATAATCAATCGGAATGTTGTGGCCGCTGGGTACGGCAACAGTCGCAGGGGCGCGCTCATGGAGAAGACGCCGCTGGTTCCACGTCAGCGTTTCCGTAAGCGCCGGCAGGATGTTCAGGCAGGCGAGCTGCTGGGCGTTGCGGATCCCGGAAAGCCAGGGCAAAAGCCAGTCTGCTGGCGACGCCAGAAGCGCTTCAGGAGAAAGGTCCGGCCAGTTTTCTTCGGGATACGTTTCTTTCATCAGGCGCACACGGGCCTGAAGCTGCAAGGCCTCCCGGCTGAAGGTGATCATGGCCGTCTTTGACCGGATGGCTTCACAAAGCAGCGTCGCGACTTCCTCCCTGGACGGACTTGCTGGTTTGACACAAAGCGTGAGTGTTCCCAGGCGCTCTTCCTCAACAGCGATCACCCGACCTTCCTGTCTATCCCAATCGAGGCGCCGCAGGGTTTCGATCTCGCCTGCCAATTCCTCCAGGATGAGCTCCTCCGTGAGCGATTCGGCCATATGTACCGTGCCTTCCGCCTTTGCGCCCTTGTCCACTATGGGCGCAACAATATAGGGACTTCCGGCCGGGAGGATTTTTGCGGACAGCCGGACGCCTCTTCCCGAACGCATGACATAACGGCCGCTGCCGTCTTCGCGTCTTTTGGCAATGCGGTCGGGAAAAGCAGCCAGAAGCAAACGGGGGATCACGTCCCTTGTCTCTTTCCCGGAGACCTCCCATGTTTTGTCCGTCAGTCGCCTCAATTGCTGCGACGATCGGTCAACAGCGCGCAGGGCCGGAAGGTCGGCTTTTGCGGTCAGACTCTTTTTCTGTCGCCAGTGCTGCAGCAGTTGGAGACGTTCGCTCAAATCAAGCCAACCGGGTGGGGGCGTCAGGGAAGATCCGGAATGGCGGATGATGTCCCTTTCAGACAGAAGAGCCGCCAGATCCGCGCCGAGGGCCGGGAAGCCCAGATCGGCCGCTTTCAGAAGCAGGCGGCCCAGACGCGGATGGAGCGGCAGGCGCGCCATGGCCTTGCCGACCGGCATCACCGAGCCTTTTTTATCCAGAGCGCCCAATCCTTTAAGCAGCTCCTGCGCAGTGCGCCAGGCAGCAGGCGGAGGTGCATCAAGCCAGGAAAGCGCCGCCGGGTCCCCGACGCCCCAGGCGGCCAGATCCAAAACCAGAGACGATAAATCGGAAATGGCGATTTCCGGCGGGGCAAAGGGAATCAGGGATTGGAAGGTGTGTTGACTGTAGAGACGA
>JAAZOZ010000127.1 GCA_012797505.1 Smithella sp.
TAGGGGATGGGGAATGGTGGATGTGATCGGGAACGGTTTCAAACCGTTCCCTACGGTGTCATGGTTCGACAGGCTCACCATGACAACTTTTCCCCATTGCCTGTTGCCCGTAACCCATTACCCATGACCCATTGCCTATCGCCCATCGCCTATCGCCCATAGCCCGTCACTTTTTACCCTCGCTTTTTGATTGACAACCCGACGGTCTTTGATAAGGTATCCCCCTGAAAAACGGCTGGAGAAACAAAATGATATCCGTAGAAAAAGCGCTTCATACGGTCCTTGCCGCCTGCCGGCCCATGGGATTGGAAAAAGTCGATCTTCTGGAGGCGGCAGGCCGGGTGATCGGCGAAGATGTCTTCGCGCCGCGCAATGTCCCTTCCGCCGCCAACTCCGCCATGGACGGCTATGCCGTGCGGTCCGACGACACGAAAGGCGCGCACGCCTTAAAGCCCGTCGAGCTTGCGGTTGTTGAAACAATCGCCGCCGGCCGCCTTCCCCGCAGAACGGTTCAGGCCGGACAGGCGGCGCGCATCATGACCGGCGCGGTGATCCCCAAAGGCGCGGACGCCGTGGTCCGCCGGGAGGACACCGAAGAAAAAGGCAAAACGGTTCTGATGAAAATCGCCGCGCCCCGGGGGCTGGACATCCGGTTTCCCGGCGAGGATGTGCGTCAGGGAGAGAAAGTCATCGCGGCAGGCAGCGTTTTGCGGCCGGGCCACATCGGCATGCTGGCCGTTCTGGGAAAGGCGTTTGTCGCGGTTTACCAGAGGCCGCGCGTGGCGATCCTGTCCACCGGCGACGAACTGGTGGACATTGAAACCGAGCCGCCGCCCGGCAAAATCGTCAACTCCAATACCTATTCGCTGGCCGCTCAGGTTCTCTCCTGCGGCGGTGTTCCCGTGCTGCTGGGCATCGGCGGCGACGACAAAGAGGATCTGGTTAAAAAATTTCAGGTGGCGCGGCGGGCGGATGTCATCCTTTCCTCCGGCGGCGTCTCGGTCGGCGATTATGATTTCGTCAAAGATGTGATGGGCGACATCGGCAACGCCATGCACTTCTGGCAGGTGGCCATGCGGCCCGGGAAGCCGCTGGCTTTCGGCTCCATCGACGGCGTCCCCCTCTTCGGTCTGCCCGGCAATCCCGTATCCGTCATGGTTTCCTTTGAGCAGTTTGTCCGCCCCTTTCTGCTTTGCATGCAGGGGCATACCCGGATTTTTCGCCCGACACTGACCGCCGTCAGCGCCCAGGAAATCAAAAAGGGCGCGGGCGTCAAAAATTTTCTGCGCGCGGTGGTTATAAAAGAAAAAAATCGTTACCTGGCGCGCCTGACCGGCGAACAGGGGTCCGGCATTTTGAAGTCCATGGTGGAAGCCAATGCTTTCATTGTTTTGCAGGAAGATGTCTCCCATGTGAAAAAGGGAGAGAACGTATTGGTTCAACTGCTTGAAGAAACACTGACCGGGGCGGATGTTCCCGCCTGAATTTGGCGCCCGATCCCAGGGCAGGAATAAAGAAAGGGTAAAAGAAAGGATGCTTTATGCGTAAATTAATGATTGTGGTTTGTGTCGCCCTGATCGCCGTCTGGGGATGTTCGCCCGAAGCGCCTAAAACGGAGGATCAGAAGGCTTTCTACGCGCTGGGGGTTCATCTCAGCAAGCAACTGTCCGTTTTTGATCTGACGACCGAAGAGTTGAAATATGTTCAACTGGGAATGTCCGACGCAGCCGGCGGCAAAAAGCTGGCGGCGGAACCGGAAGCCAACATGCAGAAACTGGGTGAACTGGCCCAGGCCCGAATGCAGAAAGCCACGGAAAAGCAAAAAGAGCTGGCCAAACCGTTTCTGGAAAAAGCCGCGAAGGAAGCCGGCGTGAAGAAAACCGCCTCCGGATTGATCTATAAAGAAATCAAAGCGGGCACGGGCGCTCAGGCCAGGGCCACGGACATCGTCAAGGTCCACTACGTGGGCACGCTGATTGACGGCAAGGAATTTGACAGCTCCGTCAAGCGCGGCCAGCCCGCGGAACTGCCGTTGAGTCAGGTGTTCCCCTGCTGGACGGAGGGGGTCAGCATGATGAAGGTGGGCGGCAAATCCAAACTGATCTGCCCTTCGGAGATCGCCTACGGAGACCGGGGCCGTCCCCCCGTGATTCCCGGCGGCGCAACGCTGGTCTTTGAAGTGGAGCTTCTGGACGTGAAAGACGCCAAAACAGCCGCATTGCAGTCTTCGCCCTCCGTAAAACCGAAGGCAAAATAACCCCGGCCCGCAAGCGCGGCCGTTGATTCAGAAGACCCGGAAGGGGGTGGCAAAGGGCCTCCCCCTTTCTTTAAGTCTTGCAGTCTGTTTCCTCTTCGATTGCCGGGATGAAAGGGGATGCTGATGAAAAAACAAGAATGGTTTCGTCTTCTGCGCCGTCTTCCGGCACTCGCCGTGATTTTTCTTGCCGCTTTCCTGATGCTCCTCCCCTGCCCCTCTTGGGCCGAACCTGCAACACCGGCGCAGGAGGACGACAACCAACCCCGCCTGCGCAGCCTGGCCCTCGCCAATGAGATCTGGCTGGGCGATTTCGATCAGCTCCTGGAGAAACGCGTCATCCGCGTCCTGGTTCCGCAGAGCCGCACCCTGTATTTGATTGTCAGGGGAAAGGAACAGGGGCTGATCGGCGACATGGTCAGGGAATTTGAGCGCACCCTCAATAAAAAATACGCCAGAAAGCTAAAAAAACGCCCGTTGACCGTCGTGATTATTCCACGGACGCGGGACCTCCTCCTTGGCGATGTGGCAAGAGGGCTCGGCGATATTGCCGCCGGCGACATCACGGTGACGGAGGAGCGCCTGAAGACGGTGGACTTTGCCGCGCCGCCGGACCTGCCCGGCGTGTCGGAAATCCTGGTCGCGGGTCCGTCGTCTCCCGCCGTGGGCGCCATTGATGATCTGGCCGGAAAGACCGTGCATGTGCGCAAAGCCTCCAGCTATTATGAAAGCCTGACCCTTTTGAACAATCGGTTGATCCGGGAACACAGGAAACCCGTCAACATCATCCTCGTCCCGGATGCGCTGGAAGACGAAGACCTGATGGAAATGCTTCAGGCGAAAATTTTCGATTTTACCGTCGTGGACGACTGGATGGCCCGCCTGTGGGCGGAAGTTCTGCCCGGCATCACCGTCCGGGACGACATCGTGCTGCGCAGCAAAGGCAGGATCGGCTGGGCCATCCGCAAGAACAGCCCGCGGCTGGAATCGGAAATTCTGGATTTCTACCGTATCGTCCTGAAAAAACGCGGCGTGATCGAAGGCCGCATTCAGCAGTACCACCGGAACATCGAAAAGATCAAAGATCCGACCGGCACGGGGGAATGGAAGCGGTTTGAACAAACCTTGAGCCTGTTTCGGAAATACGGCAACCGGTACGGATTTGATCCGCTGATGCTGGCCGCCCAGGGCTATCAGGAATCCCGGCTGGACCAGAGCAAACGCAGCCCGGCGGGCGCGATCGGCATCATGCAGATCATGCCCAAAACGGGCCGGTCGCTGAAGGTGGGAGACATAAAGATCACCGAACCCAATATTCACGCCGGCGCCAAGTATCTGGACCTGCTCATGACCAACTACTTTTCGGATGCCTGCTTCAGCGAGCAGGACCGCTCGCTTTTTGCCTTTGCCAGCTACAACGCTGGACCGGGAAGGATCTCGAGAATGCGGACGCTTGCGAAAGAGCGCGGCCTGGACGCGAACCGGTGGTTCAACAACGTCGAGCTGGTCACCGCCGAAAAAGTGGGATTTGAGACCACCGCCTACGTCCGGAACATTTACAAATATTACGTGGCCTACAAGCTGACAATCAACAGCATGGAGGAAAAACAAAAAATCCTCCAGCAGGCCGTTGCGGATCCATCCCGCAAACCATGACGGACCCGCCTCAACACCGGATGGAACAAACGGCCAGTCCGGCCCGGGCCGTTTCCTTGTACCTCTCCGACATATCCCGACCCGTTTCCAGCATCGCTTCCACCACGGCGTCGAAGTCGATCTTCTGGCGGGCCGGATCCCCCGCGGACGCCAGAAGATAGGCATTGTAGGCGTGGACCGCTCCGACGGCGTTGCGTTCAATACAGGGAATTTGAACATAACCGCCGATGGGATCGCAGGTGAGTCCCAGATGGTGCTCCAGGGCAATTTCAGCGGCGTTTTCAATGACGGCCATCCCGCAGCCCCGAATGTGCGCGATCATGGCTGCCGCCATGGCTGAGGCGACGCCGACTTCTCCCTGGCAGCCGACTTCGGCTCCGGAGATACTGGCATTGTGGCGGGTAATGCCGCCCACAGCCCCGGCGACGAGAAGCCCCTCCCGAATCAGCTCCCGGGAAATTCCCAGATGCTTTGCCGCAAAATAAATAATTCCGGGAATAATTCCGGATGAGCCGGACGTCGGCGCCGTCACGACCCGGTGACCCGCGGCGTTTTCTTCCGAGGCGGCCAGCGCGTAAGTGTTGAGCAAAATGACGAATCGCTCCGGCGAATCGGGTATCGTTTGCGCCCGACGCAAAAGAACCGGCGCCTTGCGGGCCAGACCGATGGGTCCCGGAAGAATGGCATCCGTAGCCAGGCCGCGTTCAACGGCGCTGACCATTGCGTCAATGATCGCATCCAGTCCCTTATCCGTTCGCTCCGCGTCCAGACCGGAAACCACCGCCTCATTGCGCCGCAGGAGTTCGACGAGACCGATGTTCAGCCGGTCCATCTGAGCGCGAAGCTGGTGCATGCTGGCGTAGGGAATCGGCGGAATCGGCCGCGGATGTTCCGCCTCTCCCCGGCAGAGAATGAAGCCCCCTCCGACGGAGTAGTATTCCTGCTCCAGGAGAATGCCCTCTCCCGCTTTGAGGCGAAAAACCATGGTATTGGGGTGCGGGAGATTTCCGGGGGTTGTGTCGAAATGAATATCGCCCGCGCGGAAAGGGATCTCCTTTTTGCCGGCGCAAAAGGTGTAAACGGCTTTTGGATCCGTGCCGAGCGGATCAAAGGCATCCGGATCGACGGTTTCCGGGTCCCATCCCAGCAGGCCGGCAATCACGGAGCGATCCGTCCCGTGTCCTTTCCCGGTGGTGGCGAGCGACCCGTACAGAGAGACCTCGACAGCCGTCGCCTTTTCCAGAGCGGCTTTTTTCAGTCCGGCGCAGGCCTGCCGGAAGCGGCCGGCCGCCTTCATGGGGCCCAGCGTGTGAGAACTGGAAGGCCCCGGGCCGATTTTGAAGATATCGAATACCGATGTCGCAATCACGTTCATGATGAAGGCCTTTCCGAGCGGCTGATCAGCCACTTCTTCTGAATTTCTTCCAGTCGGCCGCTTTTGATGAGTTTATCCAACGCATGATCGATTTTCCGGCCGAGCTGCGTATCTTCCTTCCGGTAGGCGATGGCATATTCTTCCTGCTCGCCGAGCGGGAGAGACCGGCCCCTGACGAGCCCCTGGGCCAACCACTCGTCAATGATCGGCTTGTCGAAGACGACGGCGTCCAGGGCGCCGTTCTTGAAGTGCTCCAACAGGTCGGAAGAAACGCTCATCCGCCACAGACGATATTCGGAACGCCCGTTCATATACTTCTCGCCGGTCGAACGGCTCTTGACGCCGACCGCCTTTCCGCGCAGATCCGCGAGCGTAGTCGCCGGACTGTCCGCGTGCACCAGCATCGCCAGGGTTCCTTGATGATAGCTTCGGGTGAAGGCCGCCTGCCGGCTTCGTTCCGGGGTCACTGTCAGTTCGCTGATGGCAGCATCCACCAGATCCTTTTCCAGGGCCGGGAAAATATGGTCCAGCGGCGTGGCACGGAAGGCGATCCGATACCCCATCTCCCCGGCGACCGACTGAATTATATCGATATCCAGCCCCGCGGGCTTGCCCGTTTCGTCCTCAAAGGCAATGGGCGGATTGGAGATTTCAACGGCGACCCGCAGCACCGGCCGGGTGTCGATAAACTTCGGTGTAATCAGAAGGGCGGCGAGGATGAGAACAGCTCCCCCCAGGACGAGATATTTTTTGCTGACCGCAAAACCTTCGAAGCGGGGCAGCCCACGGGTCATGCCATAGAGGACCGGGATTCCCGCCAGCGTCAGGACCAGAGAGACCATGGCGTTCACGGGCTGGCTCAGAATCATGCCGTACATGATGTAGAGGGCGCCGCCGATGGCGACAAGCGGCGTCACGGGATAAAAGGGAACCTTGTAGCTGCGGACCGCGTCGGGAAACCGCTTCCGGGCGATAAACACGGCGGCGAAGGTCATCATGTAGAAAATCCAGATCGCAAACATGGCCATGTCGGTCAGGCGGTCGGCGTCAAGCATCCGGAGATAGATGAAAGACAGGACCACCAGGAGAATGCCGGCGTTCACGGGCGTCTTGCTGTCCGGTTCGATCCGGCTGAGCGCCCCCGAGCCGGGAAGCTGATTGCGTTCGGCCATCGTGAACACGATGCGCGAGAGGGTCATCACGTAGCCGTTCAGACCGCCGACAATCGACACCATGATGCCCACGGAAATGAGGTTGCCGCCGTAGAGCCCGAAAAGCTTCTGAGCGGCAATCGCGGAGGCGTCATGGCCCAGGGCGACCATCTCGGAAGGCGATAAAACCTTGAGAAGGGCGACGTTGATGACGATGTACACAACGGACAGAAAGATCAGCCCGCCGACGACGGCCCGCGGCAGGATTTTGCCGGGATTCTTCATTTCCCCCGCCACGGAAGCCACCTGCGCCCAGCCGTCGTAGGCAAAGAGGGTGGCAATGACGGCGACGGAGAAGGTCGCGGATGCGGCGACCCCGGTCGAGAGGTTCAGCACATGGCCGTTTCCTTTCCAGAGGCCGAAAACGGCAAGCAGAACGATGGGGATCAGCTTGCAGAATGTCGCGAGCACCTGCAGGTAGCCCGCCTGCTTGACGCCGACGCTGTTGACAAACAGAACAAACGCCATCACGGCCAGGCCGATGACGGGAAGGTAGTGGTCCGGGATTCCGAACAGGAGGCAGAAAACGGAGCTGAAATAGCCGGCCAGCGCGCCGATCGTCGCCGGCCCGAAGATGAAGGTCAGCATCCAGCCGTAGAGATAGGCGACTTTGGGGCCGTAGATTTCTTCCAGGTAAACATAGACGCCGCCCGTGCGGGGATACAGGACCCCCAGCTCGCAAAGCGTGAGCCCTCCGGCCATGCTGAACACCGCTCCGATCACCCAGGCGGCCAGCGCCCAGGTGGAATCGCCCGCCGCGGCCATGACCGCTGGCGGTTTCATGAAAGCGCCGGCGCCCAGCACCATCCCGACCACGATGGCGAGAGCGCTCACCAGTCCAATATCTTTTTTCAGTTCGGCCGGCCTGTTCGTTTCATCATTCGTCATGGGATTCTCCCCGGGGATCCTCCATCGGCGCGGATAGCCCTGTATGATAGCCCCTCGCTTTCATCCCGGATTCGCAGGCAGCGACTTTACGGTTTGTTTCCCGCCATATCGCGAACCGTCCGGGCGATTTGGCCGCTCAACTGCTCCAGCGCGCGGCTGTGCGCCGCGACCAGTTCAGGGTAACCTTCCGCGCGAACCGTCTCGGTAATCTTCGCGCGGCCGCTCCCGGTCTTTTCATCCTTCGTGGAACGGACGGTCCAACGGGCATCGACAATGGCCGCTTTGCCCGGCAGGGATTCAAAGCGAAGAATGTCGATCGTGATCCGGTAGGATGCATCCGCCGCCCCCGACTGGGGAAAAATCGCAATGTCCTGCGCGCCGAGCATCAGGGAAAGATTTTCGACGACCACGCGGGGAATCGCCTCTTTCAGCGGTTCGGCCCAACGGTCGAACTCGGCGATAAAAACCTGATTCGGACCGGTCTGCAAAACGATCTGCGGCCGGTCAACCGCAGCCGGCACCCAGACGGGACCCACCGACAGGGAATAGACGGCCGGCGCCGTCGCGGCCGGCGCCGTCGCGGGGCTCATGGTGTAGAACCGCGTCGGCTGAACGGAAGCGCAGCCGGTTAAAAGCGCAGCCAGCGCGCAAAAGATGAGGGGCAATTTTCCTGTCATTGGGGCACCTCCTGTGCTTTGCCGCGGATGAGGGCATTGGGATTGCGCTCAAGGTAGTCCACCAGTTCGGTGATCGCGCGCGCCGCGCGTGACACTTCCTGCAGGGCCGCCCGCAACTCCTGCTGCGTCGGCGAATCTTTTCCGACCAGTGTATTGTCCGCGCTGGCCAGTGTGCGGTCGGCCGTCGCAGTGGCCTTGCGCAGGTCTTGCAGGGTCGCATTGATCTCCGGCACGGTTTCCCGGTCGATATGGTTCATCACCCGGTCTGCGTCTTTCAGCGTCTGGTGAAGGGTTTCCAGCGTTTTCCTGACGTCTGCACCAATAGCATCCAGCGGTATTTTATCGATTCTGGCGATAATGCCGCTTACGCGGCTTTCCAGATCCTCCAGCGAACTGGACATGACAGGCAACTCATACGGCGGTTTTCTCCAGTCGATCTTCTGCGCTTTGGGAGTGTTCGGAAAGCGGTCAATGGCGATGTAAAGCTGTCCCATGACAAGATTGCCGATGCGCAGCTGCGCGCGGAAGCCCCGGTTCATCATCCGCTGGATGAAAGCGCGGCGGCCCTGTTCATCCAGGGGCGCGTGTTCGGAGCCGGAGGATGTTTTCATATATTCCGTGAAGCGGGACGGATACATCACAATGTCCACCCGCGACCGGACATCTTCCTTTGCCGAATCGTATTCAAAGCTGACATCGGTGACCTCGCCGATCGGCAGACCGGCGAGGGTCACGGGGGCGCCGACGGAAAGACCACGCACCGATTCCTTGAAATAGAGAACGTAGGGAGTGATGATCTCTTCATGCCGGCTCTCGGCAGCCGTCCGGTTGCTGTACAGCGTGAAGGCGGCGCCTTCCTTCACCGGCTGGGCATCGGCATCCGCCGTCAGCGGCTGTTCGAAGGCGATGCCGCCGATCAGGATCGACAGCAGAGACTGCATTTGCACCGACAGCCCGTTTGACCCCAGCGAAACATCGATGCCGCTGGCCTGCCAGAAGCGCGTCTGGGTTGTGATCTGGCGGTCATAGGGAGCGTTTACAAAAACTCTGATTTCAACGGAGCGGCCGTCTTTGGACAGATCATAGCCGATGACCTGTCCGACATTCAACTGACGGTAATACAGGGGGGACCCGATGCCGATGGAACCCAGCGTATCGGCGCGAAGCACGAACTGGCGGCCGGGCTTATCGATGGAGACGGCGGGCGGCATGTCCAGTGCAACAAACTCGTGCCTCGGCCGTCTGGATTTTCCGGCTCCCAGCCCGATGTGGTTGCCCGACAAAAGCGTGCTGATGCCGCTGACGCCGCTCATCGTAACGCGCGGCAATTCGATCCAGAAGGCGGCATCCTCGACAATCAGTCCCTCGGCGCTCTTGTCGATTTTGGCCGTCACCACGACTTTTGTGAAATCTTTTGAAAGCTTCACGCTCTGCACCAGGCCGATTTTAACGTCCTTGTAGCGGACAAACGTCTTTCCCGCCTCGATGCCCTCCGCCGTTTTGAAGACGATGCTGATGGTCGGGCCCTCATGAAGAATTTTCTGTACGGCGATGCCGACGCCGACCAGCGCCGCCAGAATGGGAATAATCCAGACTACGGAAAGCCGCATTCGCCTCTTCGGCACGGTCGTGGAGCGCGGTAGATTGTTCAGATCCGCCGGATCAGTCATGATCATTCTCCTTTTCACCAGGGGAATCCCATATCAAACGGGGGTCAAACTGCTCGGCCGCAAACATGGTCAGCACGACGACGGCCGCGAAAAAGATGACGCCGGCGCCCGGTTCCACGGACATGAGCGGCTGGAGCTGGACCAGCGCGACGACGAACGTCACGACAAACACGTCCAGCATCGACCAGCGGCCGATGATTTCAACGAACCGGTAGATCCGGATGCGTTCGCGCTGACTCTCCGGCTGACGAAACTGGATCGTGACCAGCAGGTAGGCCAGCGTGACAATCTTGGCCAGCGGAATGATGACGCTGGCGATCAGCACAATCAGCGCGAGCGGCCAGGAGCCTGACGTGTAAAGCAGAATCACCCCGTTCATGATCGTGTCTTTCTCGGCGTACGCGGGCATCGTCGTGTTCATCACGGGCATCAGGTTGGCGGGAATGTAGCAGATGGCCGCCGCGATCAGCAGAGCCCACGTGCGCTGAATCGTTTGGCGCCGGCGAACCTCCAGCGCCTTGCCGCAGCGCGGACAGTACCCCGGTTCGGCCGGATCGGCATATTTTGACAGCAAACCGCAGGCTCCGCACAGAACGAACCCAAGCCTGGCGGCGGACCGCTCCTCCGCGGGCATGGCCCGGTCATCCCCGGGGCGCAATGATCTCTCCTCGCCGACCGGCGGCGCTGCCTCGTCCGCCCACCGGATTCGCAGCCAGACCTCGCGCGGATCGAAGCTGACGGTCATCGCCGCAACCAAAAGGATCAGCGCAAAGACGGCAAACATGCCGATGCCCGGAATCACGGTTGCCAGATCGGCGATTTTTACCAGCGCCACCAGGATGCCGAGCATCATCACTTCCACCATGGACCACGTCCTGCTGACATCTGAAATTCTGAGCAGTCTACCGATCCACGAAGGCGCCGGGTCTTTTCGAAGGGCGATGAGAATCGTCAGCATGAACGTGATATAAATCGTCGGAGCGACCACCGTGCAGAAGGCCACAAGCGCGGCCGTGATTCCCTGTCCCTCCTGCCACATTTTCAACACGCCGCCTAAGATGGTCGTGCTCGCGTGACGCCCGACGGCGGAAAGGCCCATGAGGGGGGTCACGTTGGCGATGATCAGGACGATGGCCGCGGCAACCGCGAAGGCAAATGTCCGGTTTAAGGGATCGGTTTTGCCCGCGGCCATGGAGCGGCCGCAGCGCAGGCAACGCGCCGTTTCGCCGCTGGAGAGCGCGGGAATCCGCTGCATCAGGTCGCAGTCGGGACAGGCCGCGATATGTTCGGGAAAAAGCGTCATGACGACCTTTCTCATCCGGCAGTCGAACAATTTTGTCGGAGTGGTTTATTCAACCATGGAATCCGCCAAACGTTTGGAGACAAATCGGGAACCTTCTTTTGCGAAAGGCACTATAAAAAATGTGGTCCTGCATGTCAATGAAATCTTGCAGTCAAGGTTGAAAGCCTCCCGGCGCCTGAAACAGTCTTTTTGGGGAAAGCTTCCATCTCGTCGCCGGATTTTATTAATCCCCAGTTTTTCCCGTCGACGGGTCCAGGGCCGGAACCGACCACTGCCCCGCCGCAACATTCAATTCCCCCACCGGTTTTCCGTTTTCAAAGAAAAATATTTTTTGGTAAAAACGCCGGGGAATTCTGACGGCCAGATAAATCTTTCCCTGCCATTCGGCCGCAGGCTCCGGCCTGTTGAACTTGTAATACAGTGACAGGCTGCCGCGTTTTTCGATAATTTTCTCGATTTCAAACACCTCCTCCACATTCTTCGGGTGCGGCATGACCCGGGCAGCCACCAGAATCTGTTCCTTTTCATACAGAGATTCATCCGGAGCGAAGGGGCGCCTCGACGGCATCGTGGGCGCGGGATGGAAGAGGGTCCGGTACTCGGCGGGTGTTGAAACCAGGGCATAGAGCAGGGGATCCTTTTTTTCATCCCAGTTCCTGATGAAGTTCTGGTAATCCGCCATGCGCATTTTTCTGTAAGGCACGGACTGCTGCGGCTTTGTGCCCATGCCGTCCACAGCAGTAGTCATCGCGCATATCAGAATCATCACCATCATTCCTGTTTTGAGGAAAATCAATGATCGTCTGCCGGTCATGTCCAGTCCTCCCGATCCATTTTCTGGCGTCGTTCTGCGCGGAACCTCCTGTCTGCGCGCCCGAAAAGCCGTCCAACAACGGGTGCATTATATCATTTTCCGGTTTTCATGCAGCAATTTATTGCACGGGCGGGAAGAGGAAACGGCTGTTTTTTGTGTTTTTTAAAAAAAACGAATAGTGCTATGATGCAGCCGTTGCCGCAAAAAAGCGGCAAGCGGAAAACCATCATTCAAAGCATAATGGATTGTCACAAATACCGTCTTACAGGGAGTCTCGCATGAAAAAGAATACGCTGATCGTCATTGCAGGCCTGTTTTTTCTGATGGCATGGACAACGGCAAGCGCCGAAAGGTACGTTCCCGATCAACATCCTACGGGGATCGTGAACTGGGGAAACGGCAAGGCCTACTTCTTCAGCGGCGGCCAGTATATCCGATACGACATCGCATCCGACAAAGCCGATCCCGGCTATCCGAAAAACATCAATGCTGAAACCTGGCCCGGCGTGATCTGGACGGACGGGATTGACGCGGTGGTCAACTGGGGAAACGGCAAGGCCTACTTCTTCAAGGGCGGACAGTACATCCGATACGACATCAAGGCGGATCGAGCCGATCCCGGCTATCCGAAAAACATCAATGCCGAAACCTGGCCCGGCGTGATCTGGACGGACGGGATTGACGCGGTGGTCAACTGGGGAAACGGCAAGGCCTACTTCTTCAAGGGCGGACAGTACATCCGTTACGACATCAAGGCGGATCGGGCCGATCCCGGTTATCCGAAAAACATCAATGCCGAAACCTGGCCCGGCGTGATCTGGACGGACGGCATTGACGATGCCGTCAACTGGGGAAACGGCAAGGCCTACTTCTTCAAGGGCGGACAGTACATCCGTTACGACATCAAGGCGGATCGGGCCGATCCCGGCTATCCGAAAGCCGTTGACGCCGGCACATGGCCCGGCCTCATCCGATAGGGAGCCCAGAATGGAACTGCCCCTCTTTTTGAAAAAAATCGAGTTTTTATCCGATCTGCCGGACGAAGACATCGCGCTCATCGCCGAAAACGCTCATCCGATTGATTTTCCGGCCGGCGGCGTCATCATCAAACGGGGCGAACTCGGCCGTTTCCTGTGGGCGGTCTATGAAGGCGAAGTCGAAGTGCTGCGCACGGAAGACGACGGAAGCCTGAAAACGGTAGCCACCCTTGAACGGGATCAGATCTTCGGGGAAATGTCCCTGCTGACCGGAGAGCCGGCGGTGCTGGATGTCGTCGCCGCACAGCCATCGATCATCATCCGCATTCCTCGCGAAATCGTATCCGGAATCCTTGCGCGAAATCCCCGAACGCTGGTCAAGTTCACCCGGCTGGTGACCAAGAGGCTTTTGCGCAACCAGCAGGATGACGCGAAAGAGCGCCTGAAAAACGTTCACAGAGAAAATGAAGATCCTTACGACCTGAACTTTTCCTCCGTCACCGAACCCCTGAAAATCCTGACTGTGAACTGCGGCAGTTCGTCCCTGAAATATACATTGTTTGATACGGCGCAATCCGCGCCGGTCATTGAAGGCCTCATTGAAAAAGTCGGCTCCGGCGACGCAACCCACGTCCTGCGGATGCCGGACGGCAAAAAAGAAATTCCCGTCCGCGACGTTCTGGCCGTCGAGCAGGCGTTTGATGTGATGGTTTCGACGATCACCGATCAGGCCTACACGGGCATGAGCGATTTGAGCGATATCAAAGCGGTGGGGCATCGCGTCGTCCACGGCGGAGCGCAGTTTCCCAACTCCGTCAAGGTGGACGCGGAAGTCCTTTCCTCCATCCGGAAGCTGATTCCGCTGGCGCCGCTGCACAATCCCTTCAATCTGAAGGGAATCGAGAGAATGCAAGAGCTGGTTCCCGGCGCGCCCCAGGTGGCCGTTTTCGATACGTCTTTTCACGCGAACATGCCGGAGCAGGCCTACACGTACGCGCTGCCTTTCGCGGTAAGCGAGGAAGAGCAGATCCGCCGCTATGGTTTTCACGGCACCAGCCACAAATTCGTCACGCTCAGCACGGCAACCTATCTGAAGCGCCCGGTAGGCGAGCTGAAAATGATCTCCTGCCATCTGGGAAGCGGCGCTTCGGTGTGTGCGATTGACCACGGCCGCAGCGTGGACACCAGCATGGGAATGACTCCGCTGGAAGGGCTGATTATGGGCACGCGCCCGGGAGACCTCGACCCCGGCGTCCTCCTGCATCTGATGCGCCACCGGAGCATGAACGCCGAGGATTTGGACCGGATGCTCAACAAAAAAAGCGGCCTTCTGGGGATTTCCGGAACGAGCAACGACATGAGGACGCTTCTCAAGGCGGCGGAGTCGGGGGATTTCCGGTGTGAAAAAGCGATCAACGCTTTCTGCTACCGCGTCCGAAAATACATCGGCGCCTACTGGGCGGCCATGGGCGGTCTGGACGCCCTGATCTTTACCGGCGGCATCGGAGAAAACGCCGCGGAGATCCGGGCCCGCATCTGCCGGGGCATGGAAGCCCTGGGCGTTGTTGTTTACGACGATGTGAACGCCAAAATGCGCTCCCGCCGGGGCCAGATCACCGACATTTCCGAGCCCGGGTCCAGAATCCGGATCCTTGTCATTCCGGCGGATGAGGAAAAAATGATCGCCCGGGAAACGATCCATGCCCTCGGGCGGACACGCTCCAGAGAAGACCTCAAAAAGCTGCGATCCAGCCCGATTGCGATTTCCGTTTCGGCCCGTCATGTCCACCTGACCCAGGAACATTTTGAACGGCTTTTCGGCGCGGGACGGACCATGACGCTCCGATCCGATCTGAGCCAGCCCGGTCAGTTCGCGGCTGCGGAAGCGGTCAACCTGATCGGGCCAAAAGGAAGGATCGACCGTGTGCGGATCCTGGGGCCCGCGCGCAAGGAGTCTCAGGTGGAAATTGCCCGGACGGATCAGTTCAAGCTGGGCATTGAAGTACCGATCCGGGATTCCGGCGATACGGAAGGGACGCCGGGCCTGACGCTGGAAGGAGACGCGGGAACCGTTGATCTGGAAAAGGGAGTGATCTGCGCGAAGCGCCATATCCACATTTCCCCGGAAGAAGCGCTGAACCTGGGCCTGCGCGACAGGGATGTGGTGAGGGTAATCGTCAAGGGCATTCGGGAGCTGATTTTCGGCGATGTTCTGGTCCGCGTCAATCCAAACTACCGGCTGGACATGCATCTGGACACGGATGAGGCCAACGCCGCCCAGATTACAACCGGCACCGTCGGCTATATAGAATCCATCCAGCACCGGAACTACATGTAGGCCCTTCCTCGAAAACGGCTGCCGCAAGGCTTGAGCAGCCGCTACCGGGTCACTTTTCTTAACGATAAAAACGAAAAAATCAAAATACCGGCAATGATGAGCAGAAATAAAACACCATACTGATACAGCGGTTCCAGGCCTTCGTACCAGGCCATGATCGCATCCCAATGTTCCTGAAGCCAATATTTTATTTTCTCCATTGCCCCATCCTTTCAACGGTTCTGCAAAGCAGACGCGGTTTTTAAAAGCGGCTTTTCAATCCTGTCTTCTCCCTTTGTCTTCCTACCGAAATCCCCCTTGCCGCGCAATTAAAATTTTGTACCCGTTGAGAAGTTCGATTTTATGACACGCAAGAAAAATATGGATAATGTAAGTTATAGAAAGCAATTGGAATAATCAAGCAATTCCTTGACATGCATGCCTGGAAAATGCATATAAAGACATCAAAGAGGACCATCCTGAACATAGATAATAGCTTGATTGACGAAGCGGTAAATCCCGACTTTGACAGCAAACGTGGATTTCAGTGAGAAAACATTAATAATATCAACGAAAGTGTTCTGATGTTTTCAGAAGTGTAGTGAACAAAGTAACATTCTGTTCAATAATATGTTGCATTTATCGATAA
>JAAZOZ010000128.1 GCA_012797505.1 Smithella sp.
AAAACTTCTGCAATACGCCGAACGCGTGTGGGGAATTACAACCGGGGAGGATACCGCCCGCATTGATGCCGCCATCGAAAAAACACGCGATTTTTTTGAAAGCATGAAGGTGCCGACGCGGCTTTGCGCCTACCATATCGGCGCGGACGTCATTCCCGATGTGGTTGAGAATTTAAAAGCGCACGGTATGGTCAAACTGGGCGAAAACAGGGACATCTCGCCGGAACTGGTGGAATTGATGATGAAGGATTGCCTGTAGGCGGATTCCGGGTGTTCACCCGCGGGAAAACAGTGTGGAGAGGAGCAGGATATGGAATTTACGTTTGCCCACAACAATTTCAATGTGCTGAATCTGGAAAAAAGTCTGGCCTTTTACCGGGAGGCGCTTGGATTGAAGGAAGTGCGCCGCTATGAGCCGCCGGACGGCAGTTTTGTTCTGGTGTATCTCGGCGACGGCCGGACGCCGCATCAACTGGAGCTGACCTGGATGAGAGAGCGGACGGATCCCTACAACTTGGGGGACAATGAATTTCATCTGGCCTTCCGGGTGGACGATTTTGCCGCCGCGCATGCGCTGCACGAAAAAATGGGCTGTATCTGCTTTGAAAACAAGGCGATGGGGATTTACTTCATCAGCGATCCGGACGATTACTGGCTTGAAATCGTCCCAGCAAAGCGGTAAATTTCCACCTATTATCAAGTCACACCGTTTTTCCCGGTGACCGGAGGGGCAACTTCGCTTAAGAAAGGAGAAGATTCAATGAAAAAGTTTTTATGGATGATTTTCTTGTCGCTGATCCTTTTGACGCCGGTTTCGGCAATAGCGGATGTGGATGTCAAAATCGGCATCAATATTCCCCTTCCGCCGCCGATTGTTTTTTCGGCGCCGCCGGAGGTGGTCGTGATTCCGGAAAGCCCCCCGTAGCTTTAGCTGCGCTTTTTTCTGTGGGGCGAACTGAAAAGCATGCGGTTTTCTGCGGCGGCTACCGGTCCAGTTCCTTTCGGAGGGCCAGACCGATTGTTTCCATCACATAGGGTTTTTTGACATATACGCCCGCCCCGAGCAACTGCGCTTTCCGGACGCGGTACGTTTCCGAGAAACCGCTCACCAGAATCGCCTTCTGCTGCGGGTGGATTTCCAGGATCCTCCGGTACGCCTCCATTCCGTCCATCCCCGGCGCCATGATCATATCCAGAATCAAAATGTCCGCCCGGTTCTGTTTCAGATATTCTATGGCCTCCTCCCCGCTGGAAACACTGTGAACCCGATACCCCAGCTTTCTCAGCAGCCCGGAAGCCACATCCCTCTGCTCGGCAATGTCATCCACAACCAGAACCGTCTCCCCCCTGCCCATGTACCGCTCCAGAGGCGTCCTTTCCGGCGGAGCGGCCGGTTCCTCCCGTGTGGCGGGAAAATACAGGGTAAACGTCGTCCCTTCTCCCACACGACTTACCACATCAATATACCCGTTGTGGTCCTTGACCGTTCCCCAGACAATCGTGAGCCCCAGACCCGTCCCGCTTCTGCCCATGGCCTTCTTCGTGTAAAACGGCTCAAAAATCTTCTCCCGGTGCTCGTCGGAAATGCCCGTCCCCGTATCGGATACGGACAAAACGACATAGTCCCCCTCCCGGACCTCATCGTAGCCCACAACGGCTTTGTCCAGATAGCGGTTCTCGGTCCGGATAATCACTTCTCCCTCGCCGCTGATGGACTCCGCCGCGTTGGACACCAGGTTCATCAGCGTCTTCTCCAGATGGACGGGAGAGCCTTTGATGTTGAGAAGATTCGGGTCGCAGTCCATCCGGAAGGAAACGCCCGGATGATAGTCCCGAATGTTCTCAAAAGCCGGGGTTTTGATAAAACCGGAAATGATATCGTTGACTTGAATAACCTCCTCCGATATGACTCCCCGCCGGGCCAACGTCAGCAGGTCCTGAATGATGGCTGCGCCTTTCTCCGTGGACTGGAGGATCTTTTCGACGTGTCTCCGGGCTTTCTGCCCCTCGGGAATTTCGGCAAGCAAAAGCTCGGAATATCCGGAAAGGACGCCCAGGACGTTGTTCAGATCATGGGCGACGCCGCCCGCCAGTTGACCAAGCGCCTCCATCTTCTCCGCCCTGCGCAAACGCTCTTCCAGTCTTCGCTTCTCCGCCTCCGCCCGCTTCCGGTCGGTGATGTCTTCGGAGATGCCCATCAGGTATTCGGGCTCTCCGTTCGCGTTTAGAATCGGCACTTTCTTGGTGTGAAGGATTCGCTCTCCCCTGTCACGGGTCTGAAGGGGTTCTTCCTGGATGTCCACAATTACCTTCCTGCGCAAAACTTCCCGGTCCTTCTGTGTAAAGAAGTCCGCCTGCTCCTTCGGAAAGAAATCGTAATCGTTCTTTCCCAACAGGTCGTCCCTGGAATGACCCAGCAGTTCTTCTCCCGCCCGGTTGAAACGGGTGAACCGGAGTTCCCCGGCATCCTTGAGGAAGATCATGTTTGGGATATTCTCGACAATCGAGTTCAGCAAGGCATTCGCCTTTTGAATTTCCTCCTCCGCCCGCCTGCGCTCGGTGATGTCTTCAAACACAACACAAAATCGACCTTTTGTGTCCCAGGGC
Organism: Smithella sp.; assembly: GCA_012797505.1. Lineage (GTDB taxonomy): Bacteria > Desulfobacterota > Syntrophia > Syntrophales > Smithellaceae > UBA8904. The sequence continues at coordinate 2,608 of JAAZOZ010000128.1, forward strand.
CGATAGGCATTGCAGTGATAAAGTTTTTCGGTCGGTTCGTGATACATATCGAAAGTGCTTGGTATTCCTGTG
>JAAZOZ010000129.1 GCA_012797505.1 Smithella sp.
AGCTTGATGGACAATTTCGGTTTTAAAGCGGGAACCGCTTTTTCGAGAAACGCTTCGATCCGCTCCGGGTAACAAAGCATGCCCGCGCCCCTGCCCTTCTTCACCACCATGCGAAACGGGCAGCCGAGATTCCAGTTGACCTCAACGTATCCGATGTCGAACAGCGCATTGGCCAGCCGCGTAAAATTTTCCGGGCCGGAACTCATAATCTGCGGTATCGTCGGAATCCCCGAATTTTGATCGGGAGAATAGTCGCGCAGCAGACTGCCGGGCTTGATGCTTTTTGTCGCGGAAAGAAAGGGCGCGACCGCCAGATCCACCCCCTTGAAATAAAGGGGGAACAGGTTGCGGTAAATCCGGTCGGTCATTCCCTGGAGCGGAGCCAGATACAGGATGGGCAATTTTGAAATCCTTTGTTGGTCAAAATCATTGTTACGGGGATGGCTTTTTGCCGATTCCGTAATCTTTGTCAAGATTTATCCTCTTTTTCGTTGACAGGACATGCGACTTCCCCTATAAAAGCCACAAAAAAATTGAACCGCACAAGGGGACTTATCATGAAAAAATCAACCATCTTAATGATTCTTTTCGTAATTTTCGTTATGGGCATCGTCGGCTGCGGCAAAAAAGAAGAGGCATCCGTGATCAAGGTGGCCGTGTGCCCCACGTCGCCTCCGAACCTGTTTGAGGAAAACGGGAAATATAAGGGGTTGGACCTGGAATTATTTGAAGGTTTCTGCAACGCCCGGGGATTTAAATACAAGATCACCTCTTATGACTGGCAGGGCATGCTCGGCGCGGTGATCGGCAAGCAGGCGGACGTGGCGTTTTCAGCCATTTCCATTACCGACAAGCGCAAGGAAGTGATGGATTTTTCCAAACCGTACATGGACAACACCTGGAATCTGGTCAGCCTGAAAAGCAAGAACATCGTGATCAAAGACCTGTCCGAATTGAAAAAATATTCCATCGGATACCCGCGGGGCATGGCGTACAGCGACCTGATCAAGAATGATCTGGAACCAAAGGGAATTTATAAACTGAGCGACGTCAAATTATATCCAACTTACAATGAGGTTCTGGCCGATCTGCAAAACGGCAACCTGGATCTGGCATTTGTGGAAGGCGGGGTCTCCATGGTTTACAAGAAAAAAATCGCTATCCAGGACAGTTACGTCTTTTCCGGATTTGACAAGTTTGGGTTTGCTTTCCCAAAAGGATCGCCGCTGCGGGATGATTTCGACCGTTATCTGAAGGAGTTGGGCCCGGAGAAACTCAAAGCCATTTACGACAAGTGGATGAAGTAGAAAGAAGCAAACCGAACAGATGACTTTCTGGGACATTTTGAATACTCTTGCCCGGGGCGCAGGATACACGGTTTTGGTGACGCTGGCCAGTATCAGCGCCGGCCTGGCGGTCGGGCTGTCGCTGGCCGTTTTCAGCACGCTGCGCTGGAAGGCAGTCCGTCTGTTTTTGGCCGCCTATACGTATGTGTTCCGCGGCATTCCCGTCCTCGTTCTCCTGTTCATTCTTTTTTTCGGCCTGCCGGGAATCGGCATACGGATTTCGCCGTTTGTATCGATGGTCGCCACCCTGGGGCTGGTTTCCGGCGCCTATCTGGCGGAGGTATTCCGGGGCGCGATGGCCGCCGTCGATGGCGACGAAATTCTGGCCGCCGAAGCGTCGGGGTTTAACCGCGGGGAGATTTTTCTTTACATTATTCTGCCCCAGATGTTTCGCATGTCCACTCCGGGCATGATCAACGAGTTCACCTCCGTTTTGAAATACACGCCTTTTGCTTACACGGTGGGGATTCCCGAAATCATGAAAGAGGCCATGAGCCTGGCGGCGCTGACGCTCCGGGGGCTGGAAATTTATCTGGCCGTCGGGATCCTTTACTTTTTGATTTACAAGCTGTTGGTGATGCTTTTCCTGACGCTGGAAAAGAAATTCCGCATTCCCGGACTGGCGCCCGAGTAAGAAAGAACCCTTATGGCACTGATGGAAGTAAAAGATCTGGTAAAGTCGTTTGACGGCAAGGCTGTCCTCAAGGGGATTAACCTGGAACTTTCCGAAGGACAGGCCAAAGTAGTCATGGGCGCCTCGGGCTGCGGTAAGTCAACGCTGTTGCGCTGCCTGAATCTGCTGTTGCAGCCGACTTCCGGGCAAATCATTTTCAAGGGAGAGGATATCACCCGTCCGGGGGTGGACATTCGCAAAGTCCGCGAGGATATCGGGTTTGTGTTTCAGCATTTTGCGCTTTACCGGCATCTGACGGTGGAGGAAAATGTGACGCTGGGGTTGCGCAAACTCAAAAAAATGAAAGCGAAGGAAGCCGTCCAAAAAGCCTCGCACGAGCTGGAGCGCGTGGGCATGATTGAACACCGCGGCAAGTATCCCGCGCAGCTTTCCGGCGGACAGAAACAGCGGGCGGCCATTGTCCGGGCGCTGGCCATGGACCCGGCGGTGCTTTTCCTGGATGAGCCGACGTCCGCCCTTGATCCGGAAATGTCCCGGGAAGTCGTCACCGTCATCAACAAGCTTTTTCTGGAAAATGTCACCATGCTCTGCGTCACGCATGACCCGTTTCTGGCGAAATATATTTCCGACAGCATTATTTTCATGGATGAAGGAATGGTCGTGGCGGAGGA
>JAAZOZ010000130.1 GCA_012797505.1 Smithella sp.
CTTCGGCTGTGCGTCCTCCGGGACGATGCTCAAAAGTGAGACGGTAGGCGCCATACCGGACGGGAAATATGAGACGATTATCCGGCTCGATACGCCGGAATGCCTTCCGTTGCAGCCGGATGCCGGGTTTATTTATGTTGAACCGGAGGGAAAGGTCATCACGGATTTCCCGCGTCAGGTCGCCGTAAAAAACCTCGATTCTCTGGATCGCTACGAACGGCTGAACCGGGATCGCATGGGGGCGTTCGTCATCAAAGACCGCCGGGGCAGGGTGCGGGGGTACTACCAATTGCTGTTCGAGTACCGGGCGTTCATCTGGGAGCGGGGGGAGGATATTTTATTGCAGATCACGATTCCCAGAGGCAGGAGGGGCGCCATCGCGGATGCCGGAATAAACGCCGCGGGCATGGGGGCGATTTCCGTCGGCCGGTAAACCGCGCGGCCGGCGGCAGGGCTGTTCATCCGGCGGGGTGGACGGACGGGCGCCGGAGCGGTTTCCCGGAAGCGACGGCCTTCCAGTGCGCATACCGGGCCATGTAGGAAAGAGACCGGACGGCTTTACGGCTGTTGAGATAAAAAGGAATGCCGTGGCGTTCGGCCAGTTTTCCGAATTCGCAAACCAGCTGCTGCGACGGTCCGTAGCACCAGCTGACGACCGGTTTTCCCCGGCAGGACCCGATCCGGCCAAGCAAGTCTTCATAATAGGCCGGTTTCAATCCGTTGAAAACATAAGTATTCAGGTAAATACAATCGATGTTTTCATCCGCGGCGAGGATGTCGAAGCATTTTTGGTACAGGTCGAATATTCCCGCGCCTGCCGTGGCGGAAGCCGGTCCCACGTCAATGGGGTGGCCGCCCAGCGTGCCGCTTACGGCGGAAAGCTCCCTCCGGCTTTCCGAAGAAAGCTTTCCGAGGGAAAGGCCGCAGGCTTCGGCGGCATCGATCGCCTGGATGCCGATGGCCCCGGAGAAAGTGATAATGCCGAGACGGTTTCCCTGGGGCAGGGGATAACGGAGAAACGGGGTGGCGCAGTCGCGGAGGTCTTCGTATTCCTCCACCCGGAGAGCGCCGCCCTGCCTGAGCGCCGCCTGGTACAGTTCGGCATTGCCGGCCATGGATCCCGTGTGCGAGGCCATGGCTTGAGCCGCGCCGGGAGAACCGCCCGGCAGGAGGCACAAAACAGGCTTGCGAAGAGAAGCCTTCTTTAAAGCGTCCAGAAAAACCCGGGGCCTCCGGGAGTGCTCCATGTAGAGGGAGATCACGTCCGTGCTGTCGTCCCGACTGAGATATTCCAGGCAGTCCGTTTCATCGACATCGCTCATGTTGCCCAGATCAATCACTTTGTTGATTCCGGCTTCGTATTCATGCCACGCCATGGCCTGCGGGCTGTACATGCCGGTCTGGGTGATGATGGAAAGTTTTCCCTGCTTTGCATACTCATATCCCCGGTCGTAGGGAACCGTGGTGAACCGGCTTTCGGAGTTGAAGACCCCGACGGTATTCGGTCCCATGACCCGGATCCCGTGGGCTTTTGCGATCCGCAAGAGCTCTTCCTGACGGATTTTGCCTTCCGGCCCCGCTTCTCCGAAACCGTCGGAAACGATGACCGCGGCCCGGATGCCTTTGGCGCCGCACTGTTCGAGAATGCCCGGCGCGTGCCGGAAGGAGGTGACGATGACGGCCAGTTCGGGAACGTCCTTCACCTGGGCCAGATCCTGAAAGACCGGGATTCCGTAAACGGTTCGGGCGGTGGGATGAACGGGATAGATTTTTCCCGTGTAGTTCCATTTCATGAGGTCGCTGATGATGACGGCGGCGCCGAAAAACCAGCCTTCCTGCATGCTGCCGAACAGGGCGATGCTTTGCGGACGGAAAAACGGATCCAGCCGGTGAACCTTTTGCTTCATGCCAGTGCTCCTTTATGGAAGTGACGTGTGGCGCTATCCTTATCCCAACGGAGGCAACATTTCAAATGGTAATTGATCAGAGGGCAGGGTTTGACGAGAGTCCGGGTTTGCAGTTTCCTGCCGGATCAGTCGTTGCGGGGAAATAAAAAAGGTTCATACGGTTCTTGTGTGCTTCCTGGATGCGAGCATTTGTTGATTTTTATGGGCGTCCAACCTTATGCATACGAAATTAATGACGATCACTGCTACGGCGACCTGAAATATTCTTGGAATGGTTATAAAGGGACTGCTGAAAATATTTCACACCACAAAAAGGAAGTTCTAATAAATTAAGACGGCAAGGCCCGTACCGAGTCAATTGCATATATTTTTTCTGTTTTTGCGTAAAGGCGCCTCATCATATATCGCCACATCGCGGCGCGCACTCAACACCTAGCGTGTGAACCAGGCAAAGACACTCATGAATCGGGGTGATCGCAGAAGCTTTTTCGTCGCGAAATAACTGAGCGCAAAAAACACCGGAATCAGCGCCAGAACGATCCAGGAATTGTCCAGTTGACGGTAACCCAGAATAACCATGCCAAAACCGATCAGCACCCATTGCACCAGATAGATCAGCGTGATATTTTTGCTCCAGAAAGTGAGATAATCCAGGGTTTTCTGAAAAACCCCGAACTTTGCAAAGAGCATAAACATGCCAATCCACAGCAAATCAATCGCAATACACAGGAAGGTAGCGCCCGGATACATGCGGTAGAAATCGCCAAACTGGTTTGTCTTGCTTAGAAAGACAATTAGCCCGCCTGACGCACCCAGAAGCAGGGCGGCCACCAGCATTTTTTTAACTACCGCGCCGAGTGCGTTGCCCCTGAGAAATGCCCTTCCGATCAGGGCGCCGACAATGGGATATACAAGCCAGGGGAACACGGGAAACGGCGTGTCGCTTTCAAGTCCTGGTATAAGGGCATTGCCCCAAAAAGGCTGCACCAGCGGATAAAAGACTCCCCAGTCCCTTCCCGTTCCCCATAAGAGGGGGGCCGCCCAGGCAACAAGCAATCCCAAAACAACCCAATGCCAGTCCTTTTTAAAAAACAGGTCAAACAGCGCCAGAACGATAAAGGCCAATCCCGCAAAAGTCAGAATATCCATGAAATAGAAAAGCTGCCACAGAACCGGAAAATCGCTATTCGGAGTAAGATAATGAAAATTTGAAAGGGCATGAGGATTGACAAATTTGGCAATCAGGTACGGAAGAACTAAACGCAGACCATTCAGAACAAGCCCCAGCAAAAACAGCTTGAAGCCCCTGACCACTCTCACCGACGCAGGTCTGGCATTCGGATAAACGAAAAATATGCCCATTAAAATCATAAAAACCGGCGCAGCGATCCAGATAATGATTTTAACTAAAAAAATCCCAAGAGGACTTTCCAGCACCAGGTCCGTCCCGTAAACAACAACCGTGTGGTTCATAATCATTAATGCCACCAGTATGGCGCGGACATGATCAAAATACGGCATTCGTTCTTGCATATTCCCTCAATGCTGTTGGTTATTTTCTGCAAATCAAAAAAACGTTTTGCAATGGATGCAAAAGTTGATCAGCGCAATGATGCGGCGTCACCCGTTTAACTCCGAATTTGAAAAAGAAGCACGTCAAAAACAGCTTTTCTCACAAAGAGGCATAGCGTTTTGTCAACCGGTCGAGAAACCATTCCAGAGTGTATTTGTTTTTGCTTTTTCCCCATCGCTTCAAGAGCGACACGAGCAGGATGACAGCGACAGCGCCGGCCAGGAGCGCGTTATACGCGCCTAACAGTTCATACTTGTAATAGCGGCCGGTCAGAACGTGAATCAGCGCCAGTGGCCACCCGATCAGAAGGTAATGAAGGAAATAAAACGTAAGGGAGGAGCGGCTGGCAAGATTAAAGATGCCGGCAAGAAACCCCACCTTGCTTTTATCTTGTTTGCGGACATCATAGATGTAAAACATACCGGAGAAAATGAGCAGCACAATCCCCGTTTGATAGCAGATCATCGTAAAGGAGTCGGGATAAAAACTGAGCGGGGCAATATACCCGGTAATGATGGCTGACTGAGGCCGGCCAATCGATGCATAGGCCCAACCCAGCCCCACAACGGCCAGCAAGCCGCCGATGATCGCCAGAAAAGGCAGGTCGTGCCGCATCTTACCGCCGACAAGCCTGCGCCCGAGAACAAAACCCAGCAGTGGAAAGATAAACCAGGGCATAAGCGGGAATTCGCCGGTGAACAAAAAGCCCAGAACAATTTCTTTTATCCGCCAAACCACCTCATATTCCCTGGCGGGATCAAGCATCATACCGGGAAGATAGCTTGAAATGACGGGCACATCGATAAAACCGCCGCCCCAGACGGCATTGAAATCGATCCCGTTCCTCAGCAGGGGCGTGCAAACAGCCAGGCCAGCGACAAAAAGCAGGATCGGCCAGGAGGGCAGCAGGCGGCAGAAAAACAGCATCACCGTCGCAAATCCCATGAGCGTCAGGATATCCCATTGCCAGATATTAGCCGGTCCCCAGGCAAGGGCCAACATGATGATCCCCACCATGAAAATGAATCCCCCGCGGATCAGGGCGCGCTTGAAGGCCAGAATAGTATTTTCGCCGTCGCGATGCTGAGCCGAAAAAACCTGGCTCATTCCCATCATCATCAGAAAGCAGGCCGCTCCCCAATCAGCCATCACATGGTTGAGAAAGAAATAAAGCCCGGTATTCACGGCGCTTGAGTCGCCCCAATAAATCACAAAGTGAACCAGCACCATAAAGATCAGACAAAAGCCGCGAAGAATATCAATGGAAAGAATCCGGTCTGATTTTTTATCGTTCATTTGGTTTCGCTCCATACCGCTGTCCCAACGTTGTTTTTAATCTCTACGGGTAAATTCCCCGCTCCTTGGGGCGAAATTATTAAAGGGTTTCCTTCTACAATACCCCGCTGCTTGCGGCGGGGTAGTTTATTGATGATGTAATTTATCGAAAACAATGAGAATGCGCAATAAAAAGTTATTTATCGATTTGAAATATGTTTTTTCGGTCTGCTCTCATCCCGCATGACATATAGAGAAAATGGATGCGGAATGCGGGAGAACGATTTTTTCTCAGACCACGGATTTTTTGGATCGAACCGGAACAAACCACTTACGCGCTGTAATCTTCGAGAAGGTTTATGTTCTCTGGTGCTTGGCTCGCTGGTGACCACAACGATTAGCGATGGCTTCCTGTA